>CAMBRJ010000029.1 GCA_945870175.1 Gemmatimonas phototrophica | reverse complement strand
CTGGGTGCGCGAGTCACGCGGATGGCGCGTGGCCGCGTGGAAGCGTCGCCCGATCGGCGCCGCACCGCTCGCCTCAGCACCGCTACCGCCGTCGTTGCCGCGGCGCTTGCTCAAGGCGACCACCGATGGCGACGTGATCGCGCGTTATTACCGCAGCCTCGTAAATGCCGAAGCGGGTTTCTCGCAGCTCGCGCAGCGCGTGGGATTGTCGCGCGCCTTCGCCGATATGGGCTCCGACGATGCCGTGAACATGGGTGGCCCCGACGATCCGCAGTTCGTCGTGGGTGCGGCCAACATCGCGAAGTCCGTCGTGCCCGTGAACGGTGAGCAGCCGGCTACGATCACGTGGGGTGCCGATACGGCGCTCGTGTCGTCCAGTGGTGATCTTGGCATTACCTTCGGCGTGATTCGCGCGAAGGTGCCGAAAGATCGCAACACACCAGCACCCGGTGCCGCGTTTTTCACCATCTGGCGTCGCGCCTCGCCGTCGGCGCCGTGGCGTTATATCGCTGAATGAGCTCCACTCCTTCCATCGCACTTCCGGACTCCCGCATGCACTGCTTCGTACGCCGCGCGGCACAGACGCTCGTGGCACTCGTGATCGCCGCGCCGGCCATGCGCGCTCAGTCGCTGTCTCCGTCGACCCTGGGAATCAGCGCCCAAGTGCATGGCGTGGGTGGCACCATGAACACGGCCATCTATCCCGGCGCCAGCGGTCGCACGGCCCTTGGCGTCGGCGGCGAAATCGCGTATGGCGCGTCGCCGCGCCTGTCGCTTGTGGGCCGACTGGCGCGCATTGCGTCCACGTCGGCGATCATCCCCGAGTCCACCGACTACGCGATGCTGCAGGGCGATATCGGTCTGCGCTGGATGTCGTCACCGGGTGCGCGTGTGCGTCCCTTCGCGGAGGCCGGACTCGCGCTACGTCGGCTGGCCTTCGAGTACGCCGACCGCGCCAACGTGACGAGCGATTTCAGCGCCTTTAACGGCGGCGCGACGATGAGCGTGGGTGTGATGGTGTTTCAGACCAACACGATGTCGGTGGAGGGCGCCGGCACGTACACCAGCGGCAACTTCAGCACGTGGAAAGTGAACGGAAAGCCGGAGTCGTTGGCGCAAATGCCGTCCGAGATGCTCGGCGTGCGTATCGGTGTGCGCTACTGGTTCAAGAAGTAGCGCGGTTGAGAAAGGCGCGAATGCGCGCGTTCCGCTCATCGCTCGAGGCGAGCTCGCGAAACGACGTGTGTTCGGCGCGGATCCCGTCAGCGAGCGTTGTGTTGTAGGAATCCAGCACGGCCTGCCGCGCCAGTCGCGTGGCAGCCCGCGGGTGCGCGGCGATGCGTCGCGCCATCTCGATGGCGCGGGCCAGCGCGCCGCCGGCGGGGACCACCTCGGATACGATACCGGCCCGCAGGGCGGTGGCCGCGTCGATCGGGTCGCCGGTCAGCACCATCTGCATCGTCATCGACTTGCCGGCGCTCCGTGCCAGCCGCTGTGTCCCGCCGGCGCCCGGCATCCAGCCGAGGGTGATCTCCGGCTGACCGAATCGGGCCGCCGCACCGGCGATGGCGATGTCGCAGCTCAGCACGAGCTCGTGGCCGCCGCCGAACGCGACGCCCTCCACCGCGGCGATCATCGGACACCCCGCGCTCCAGATCCGCTGCCACGCGATCGTGCGGGGATGATTCAGCAACGCCGGTCCGTCGAGCGCGAGCATTTCGGTGATGTCGGCACCCGCCGCGAACGCACGCGCGTTACCTGCCAGCACGATGCAGCGTACGTGGTCGTCCGCGTCAGCCGCCGCGATGGCGGCGGCCAACTCGCTCATGGTCTGATGCCGCAGCGCATTGCGGGCATCTGGTCGGTCGATCGTGATGGTCACGACGCCGTCGATGCAGTCGCTCACCAGCACATCGTATGCGCTGGTCATGCGGACTCGTCCGGCACAATCGCCGTAGCCTCGATTTCTACCAACGCGTTGGCTTCCATCAGCGCACACACCTGCACCGCCGACATCGTCGGATACACGCGGCCCAGCACCTCGCGATACGCCTCGCCCAGCGCGGCGCCGCTGGCGATATACTGGTCGCGGTCCGTCACGTACCACGTGAGGCGCACCAGATGTTCCGGAGTGGCGCCATCGCAGGCCAGCACCTCGACGATGTTGCGCAGCGCTTGCTTCGCCTGCTCTACAAAGTCGGCACTCACCATCTGCTGCTGCGCGTTCCACCCGATCTGCCCTGCCACGTGAACGTGCCGGCCGCGCGCCGAGATGCCGTTGGCATATCCGCGCGGACGTGACCAGCCCTCTGGTTGCAACGTACGATGCATCAGCTGTTCTCCTTGAGGCGGAATCGCTGGAGCTTTCCGGTGTCGGTTTTGGGCAGCGCGCTTACGAACTGCACCTGCCGCGGATACTTGTAGGGCGCGATCGTCGCCTTCACATGCTCCTGCAGGACGCGCACGAGCGCCGCGTCTCCCTCGACTCCAGCGCGCAGCACCACGAAGGCGGACACCACCTGTCCGCGCTCATCATCGGGAAGTCCGACCACGGCGCACTCGGCCACCGCTTCGTGTTGTAGCAGCGCGCCCTCGACTTCGGGCGCGCCAATGTTGTAGCCAGCCGAAATGATCAGATCGTCGGTGCGCGCCTTGAAGAACACATAGCCGTCATCGTCCATGGTGCAGGCATCGCCGGTGAGATTCCACCCGCCTTGCACGTAGGTGGTCTGTCGCCCGTCGGCGAGGTAGCGACAGCCGGTGGGACCGCGTACCGCGAGTCGCCCCACGTCGCCTCGGGGCACCTCGTGCAATTCGTCGTCGAGCACGGCCACGGTGTAGCCGGGCACCGCGCGGCCAATCGCGCCACGTCGCCAATCCGTTCCCGCCGCTCCAACGAACACGTGAATCAACTCCGTGGCGCCGATGCCATCGAGCATCTCGAGGCCGGAGGCCTCGCGCCACAGCGTGCGCGTCGCGTCGGAAAGCGCTTCGCCGGCCGACACGGTCACGCGCAGCGAGGCGGTGTTGAAACGCCCGGTGTGCTCATGGATCGCGATCGCCATGTGCCGGTAAAATGTGGGCGCGGTGAAGCTGATGGTGGCCCCGGTCGCCGCGATGGCCTCGAGCAAGCTTTCCGGCGACGCACGCTCGAGCAGCACTACGCTGGCACGCGCGGCCATCGGAAAGCACACGAGACCACCCAGCCCAAAGGTGAACGCAATCGGCGGCGTACCGATGCAGCGATCGTTCGCCGTGATGTCCAGCATCTGCGCCGAGAAGCCACGGCACATGGCCATCACATCGCGATGGAAATGCATGCACCCCTTCGGAATACCGGTGGTGCCCGACGTGAACGCGATGAGGGCGACGTCGTCACTCGCCGTGGTGGCCGCCGTGAACGGTGCGGTGTGTCGCGCCATGGCGCGTTCCAGGCCGTCGCCGCCATCGCCGCCCCAGCATCGCACGGCGCGAACGGATGGGGCTCCCGCCGCCGCCGTGGCGAGCTCCTCCAGCAACCGTGCATCGCACAGCGCCGCGTCGCACTGCGCGCGCTCGATTACCGTGCGCAGCTCGGCGGCGCGCAGCATCGGCATCGTGGTCACGGCCACCATGCCCGCCTTGAGCGTCGCCAACCACGCCACGGTCATGAACCGACCGTTGAAGCCGCGGCACAACACACGATTGCCGGATACGAGCCCGAGATCGTGCACGAGTACGTGCGCCAGCGCATCAACCTGTGCCGCCAGCTGTGCATACGTGGTCTCCTCCCAGCCACCGAGACCGTCAGGCACGACGATCGCGATGCGATGACCGTGACCCTCGTCGATGGCGCGATCGAGCAGCTCCACGGCCGCGTTCAGTCGCGGCGGCACCGCGTACACGCCCTCGAGCGTGATCACCGGCCACTGCTCGGCAGGAGGCAGCTGCGCACGCGCGAAGCCGTCCACGTGACCGCTCGGATGCAACTGCACGGTCGGGTGTTCAGATGGTGTCGACATGGCGTGGTCTCAGCGCTGACGGTGAGCCTTCAACGTTTCGCGGCCTACGAGAAGACGCTGCACTTCGGTCGCGCCTTCGTAAATGCGTAGCGCGCGCACGTCGCGATACAACCGCTCCACCACCTCGCCCACGCGCACTCCGCGACCACCGTGCAGTTGCAACGCGCGATCGATCACCTGCTGCGCGAGCTCGGTGCCGGCCAGCTTCGCCATCGCGGCCACGCCGGTGCTGCGGGTGCTCTGCGTGTCGCGATGCCACGCCGCCCGATAGGTCATTAGTGCCGCGGCGTCGAGGTCGGTGGCCATGTCGCCCAGAATCGCTTGCGCCAGCGGCTGCGCACCGAGTGTGGCACCAAACATCGCGCGCGACTCGGCTTGGGCAAGCGCCTCGTGCATGGCGCGGCGCGCGAATCCGGTGGCGGCAGCCGCTACCGATACACGGAAGATGTCGAGCGTGCGCATGGCCAACGAAAAGCCTTCGCCTTCCACGCCCAGCAGCGCGTTGTGCGGCACGACGCAGGCGTCGAACGACAACAGCGCCAGCGGATGCGGCGACATCACCGTGATCCGCTCGGCGATGCGCAGCCCCGGTGTATCGGCCCGCACGAAGAACGCGCTGATGCCTTTGGACCCGCTCGTCTCGGCCCCCGTGCGCGCGAACACGCAGTAGAAGTCGGCGATGCCACCGTTGGAGATCCACGTTTTTGCGCCGTCGAGCTGCCAACCGGCCTCGGTACGCGTGGCCCGCATGCGCATGGCCGCCACATCGGAGCCGGCATCGGGCTCGGACAAGGCAAAGGCCGCGATGGCGCTCCCCGAAGCCACCCGCGGCAGCCATTCGGTGCGGAGGGCGTCGCTGCCGCCAAGCGTGATTGCCCCCGACCCCAAGCCCTGCATGGCGAACGCAAAGTCGGCGAGCCCATCGTGCGCGGCCAACGCTTCGCGCAACACGCACAGCGCGCGCGAGTCGAGTGTGGGGAGGGCGCCGCCCCATGGGGCCGGCACGCAATAGCGCAGGAACCCGGCGTTGCCCAGTCGACGCACCCACGAGCGGCAGGCATCGTCGACCTCGGCCTCACTGCTGGCCAGCGGCTCGACACCCTGTGCTGCGGTCCACTCGGTGACCGATGTCGCCAGCGCGCGATGCGTGTCGTCGAAGAACGGCCAGGCGAGATGATCGATAGCAGCGTGCATGCTCAGTTCCCCTCGAACACGGGTGCCTGCTTGGCCGCGAATGCCTCGAAGGCCCGGCGGAAATCCTGCGTGCCCATGCACAACGCTTGCGCCTGCGCTTCCATCTCGATGGCCTGATCGACCGACACGTTCCACTCCTGCTGCAGCATCGTTTTCGTCATGCTGTGCGCGAAGGCCGGACCGTTGGCGAGATCGCCGGCACGCTTGATCGCCTCGGCGAGCAGTGCATCGCGCTCGATCAGCGCGTTGTAGAAGCCCCAGCGCTCACCCTCGGCGGCGTCCATCGCGCGCCCGGTGTACAGCAGTTCCGCCGCGCGCCCCTGCCCGATTATCCGCGGCAGCAGGGCACAGGCGCCCATGTCGCAGCCGGCGAGCCCCACGCGCGTAAACAGAAAGGCGGTGCGCGCCTGTGGCGTCGCGAGGCGCATGTCCGACGCCATGGCGAGAATCGCGCCCGCGCCGGCACAGACGCCGTCTACGGCGGCGATGATCGGCTGCGGACAGGCGCGCATCGCTTTCACGAGATCGCCCGTCATGCGCGTGAAGGCCAGCAGCTCAGGCACCGCCATGCGCGTAAGCGGCTCAATGATCTCGAACACGTCGCCGCCCGAACAGAAATTGTGCTCGGCGCCCGTGAGGACGATGGCGCGAATGTCCGAGGCGTAGCCGAGGTCGCGAAAGAGATCGCGCAGCTCGGCGTACGATTCGAAGGTGAGCGGATTTTTGCGCGAGGGACGATTCAACGTGATCACCCCCACGCGGCCGTCGTGCGCGGTGGACCATGCGAAGTGCTTCGGTTCAAGGTCCGCGAGCGGGTGCCGCATTGCCGACATCGGATTGGTCATGAGCTGCTCCTGGAGGGACGAACACGATTCTTCACGACGCCAAGCCGTGTGTGCAGCGCCCGTCGATCGTCGGATGAAAGGTCGGCGAAGATGTCGGCGATCCAACGTTCATGCGCCTGCGCCATGGTCGCAAAATGTCGCTTGCCGGCCGCCGTGAGTCGCACGATGGCGGCGCGTTTGTCGGTGGGCGACACGCGCCGCGTGACGAGCTTCTCGGCCTCGAGCGCGCGCACCAGCCAGGTGACGTTGCCACCAGTGGTCAAAATGCGCTCGGACAGTTCACCCATGCGCAGGCCATCCGGTGCACGCTCGAGTTGCGCCAGCAAGTCGAAGCGTGGTAGCGTGGAGCTGAACTCGCGCTTGAGCGCGCTGTCGAGCTGCCGTTCCACGAGCGTGGTGGTGGTGAACAGTCGCAGCCAGAGTCGCAGCGACTCGAGATCGGCCGTGCTCACGCGCCCGGCTCCGCTGCGCGACCGTCAATCACAATGGCCTGACCCACGGGCGCACCCGGCGGTGCGGTGCACAGCGCCAAAACGGCGTCGGCCACTTCTTCCGAGGTCACGATGCGTGTCTGTCCGGCATCGGCAAGTATCGAGTGGAGCGCCTCGCTGGCCGAACGCCCCGTCCGCTGTACGATGCGCTCGACGGCACCAGTCACGAGATCGGTATCGGTGTACGCCGGACACACGGCATTCACCGACACGCCGCGCGGTCCCACTTCGAGGGCAAGCGACCGCGTGAGCCCGATCATCGCGTGCTTGGCCGATGTATATGCGGTGACGTACGGAGCACCCATGAGGCCAGCCACACTGGCCACGTTCACGATGTGGCCAGCACCGCGTTCGAGCATGGACGGCAGCACCGCCTGTGACGCATGCACGGGCGCCATCAGGTGCATCGCGATCATCCGCTCGAACAACGCCGTATTGCTCTTGAGTAACGGCGCGGATTCGGCGGTACCGGCGTTGTTCACCAAAATGTCGATCGGTCCCAGCGCTTCGGCCGCGGCCGCGCAGGCGCCGATCAATGCGTCGCGGTCGGTCACGTCGGCGACGACTACGGTGTACGGCCCGGGCAACGACGCGCCCACCGCCTCGCCGCGAGCAGCGTCGCGCACCAGCAGCGACACGCGGCCACCGGCGGCCGAGAGCGCGCGCGCGATCGCGGCACCGATGCCGCGGTTGGCGCCAGTCACGAGCGCGTGTTTGCCGGCCAAAACCGGCAGTGAATCACTGGTGTGCAGGCTCACGTGAGCTCCCCGGTGGGCGGCGCGCCCTCGGCCGCTGCGCGCATGCTGCGCTCGCGTTCGATGAGGCGATCGAGCTGCGACTTGCCGGCGAGATACTGCACCGGCCACGTGGCGCCGGCGTACCCGTACTTCGCCGCTTCCATCAACGTCCACGCGGGATTGGTCAGGTGCGGACGGCCGATCGCCACGAGGTCGGCGCGACCTGATGCGATGATGCCATTCGCCTGATCGGCATCGGTGATTGCACCGACTGCGATGGTGGCGATACCCGCTTCCTGGCGCACGCGATCGGCAAACGGGGTTTGCCACATGCGGCCGTACACCGGGCGCTCGCGCTTCACGACCTGACCCGCCGACACGTCGATCATGTCGGCGCCGGCATCTCTGAACAGTCCGGCGATCGCCACCGCGTGATCGTCGGTGTTGCCGCCAGTGGCCCAGTCGTGCGCCGAGATACGCACCGAGATCGGCAAGTCGGCTGGCCATATCGCGCGTACCGCAGCGAACACTTCGAGCGGAAACTTCGCCCGTCCGGCGAGATCGCCACCGTATGCATCGGTGCGATGGTTGGTGAGTGGCGACAGGAAGCTCGAGAGGAGGTAGCCGTGCGCGAAGTGCAACTCCAGCCAGTCGAATCCGGCGGCCACGCCACGATGCGCCGCCTGTGCGAACTCCTCGGTCACGCGCCGCATGTCGTCGCGCGTCATCTCTCTCGCCGTTTGCGAAATACCGTCGAGGTACTGCGTTTCCGAGGCGGCGATCAGCGGCCAGGCGCCGCTCTCCAGCGGCTGATCGATGCCGTCCCACATGGTCTTGGTGGCACCCTTCGCCCCGGCGTGCCCCAACTGCAATCCGATCTTGGCCGGCGTGTGTTCGTGCACGAAGCGCACGACGCGGGCCCACATGTCGCGCTGGTCGTCGTTCCACATGCCCGGGCACACCGGCGTGATGCGCGCATCGGGCGCCACGCACGTCATCTCCGTCATCACGAGCCCGGCGCCACCGGTGGCGCGAGCGCCAAGATGCACGAGATGCCAGTCGGTAGGCATGCCGTCGTTGGTGGCCGAGTACTGCGCCATGGGGCTCACCACGATGCGGTTGGGCAGCGTCACGCCGCGCACCGTGAACGGCGTGAAGATCGCTGGCGGGGCGGCGGCATCGGGCGCGACGGTCAGCCCCGACTGCTGCGCAAACCAGCGTTCGAACGCGCCCACGTAGGCCGCGTCGCGCACGCGCAGGTTCTCGTGCGAGATGCGCTGCGAGCGTGTGAGCAACGAATAGGCGAACTGCTCCGGAGCCAGCGTGGCGTACCGGTCCACGTGTTCGAACCATTCCGTAGAATTGCGCGCCGCGTTCTGCAGCTTGAGCACTTCCACACTTCGCTCGGCCTGATATTGGCTCAGCGCCGCGCCGACGTCACCCGCGTGCGCGGCCAGCTGCAGGTCGAGCGCGATGGCATCCTCGAGGGCGAGCTTGCTGCCGGAGCCGATACTGAAGTGCGCGGTATGCGCCGAGTCGCCCAGTAGCACGAGTGGCACGCGGCCCTGCGCCGTATCGAGCCAGTGCACCCATTCCGCGCACGTTACGCGCGGGAAGCGAATCCACTGGGCCGATCCACGCAGGTGCGCGGCGTTGCTCATCAGCGGCTCGCCGCCGAGCACGTCGGCAAAGAGCGACTCGCAGAACGCGATCGACTCGCCGTCGGACATGTCGGCGATTCCGGCCTGCTCCCACACCTCTTGCGGCGTTTCCACAATGAACGTGCTGGTCTCACCGTCGAATTGATACGCGTGCGCCTGAAACCAGCCGATCGGCGTTTCCTTGAACGCAAACGTGAAGGCGTCGAAGCGCTTGGGCGTGCCGAGCCAGATGTAGCGGCAGCGACGCAGGTCGATGTCCGGTCGGTACGTGCTGGCGAAGCGCTCGCGCAGGCGGCTGTTGATGCCGTCGGCCACGATCACGAGGTCGACCGGCTCGTCGGCGATGACCGCCTCGAGCGCTTCGGGGGGCAGATCGGTTTCGAAGCGCAGCACCACGCCCAGCGCACGGCATCGCTGCTGTAGAATGGCAAGCAGCTTCTTGCGGCCGATGCCGCTGAACCCGTGTCCGCCCGACCGCATGGTCCGCTCGGCGAAGTGAATCGCGATGTCGTCCCAGCGGTGCATGGCAGCCGCGATCTCGTCGGCGCTCTCGGCGTCGGCAGCACGCAAATTGGCGACCGTCTGGTCGGAGAGCACGACGCCCCAGCCGAACGTGTCGTCCGGGCGATGCCGTTCGACCACGGTGATCTGTGCGCGCGGGTCGCGCCGCTTCATGAGCAGCGCGGCGTAGAGCCCGCCGGGACCACCACCAACGACGACGACGTTCACCGCATTTGCTCCGCGAGAGGATACGACTCGATGCTACGGCCAATTACTTCAAATATCAAGTAATTGGCCGGAAGTGGCACTGCCCGCTCTGGTGCGGCATCCCTAGTGAAGGGAGATGACCACCCGGAAAATGCGGTCGAGCTTGGGGAACTCGCGATCCATGAAGGCATTGCCGCCGCGCTCGAGCGGCCCCTGCTTGCCCTGTCGCACGCCACTGCCGGCGTCCTCGCCGTATCCGCTGTAGAGACTGTCGAGCACCGCCATGCCTTCCACGACGGTGCCAAGCATCGTGAACGGCTCGGCGTCGTTGCGCGGATTATCGGCCAGGTTCACATAGATCTGCGTGTTGCGTGTGCTCTCGCGGCCGGGGCCTTCGTACGAAAAGGCGAAGGTGCCGCGGGTGTTGCGCGAGCGGGGCGCATCGTCGCGGAGATAGCGGCCTTTCCACGCCGCGTTCACGGCCGAGTCGCCGTGGAGCCCCCACTGGGCGATATAGGCGGCGCGCACGCGGTGGAAGCGGGTGTCGGTGAAGTAGCCGAGTCGCGCGAGGTTGTAGAAGCGGTCGGCGCCGAGCGGCCCCCAGTCGCGGTGGAGTTCGAGCACGAAGACGCCTTTGGTGGTCTCGAACCGAAGCCGGGAGATCGGCGGCGCGGGGCGCGTGAACTCGGCGTTGGCGGGGTCGAGTAACAGCGCGCGGGCGGCGGCGGGCGATGTGCCGGGCGTGGCGCTGGCGGCGGGTGCGCGATGGCAGGCGCTGAGGGCGACGACGCTGGCGATGATCGCGAGCGTGCGGCGAAGGCGGAGGGATTCGCGGGGAATCAGCATGCCGAGATGGTAGTGTGTGCGGGGGCGGGGCGTGAGGGCGCCGATTGGGCAGAGGGATTGCTCCGAACCATGGCACCACATAAAAAACTGGCAAAATATTGCTTACTGTCAGTAGTTCTTGTAACTTCAAGCCATGGAATACGATAAGCCGCGCGGTCGATATACGGCGAAGGTCGAAGCGAACGGGCGGATCGTCATTCCGGCGGTCGTGCGCGAGGCGCTCGGACTGCGCGCCGGCGATGAGATCACGCTGCTCATCGATGGCGATGATCTGGTGCTTCGATCGCGTCGAGCGGCGGTGCGCCGCGTGCGTGAGCGTCTCGCGGCTGTCCGTGCGCCGGAGTCCAGTGGGACCGAGGTCGACGAATTCCTGTCGGATCGAGCGGGCTATTGGGAGTCGGCGATGGCTGAGGACGGGCCGCCGGTGCGCGTGGACCTGCCGTCTGTGTTGCAGAAGTTGCGCCGACCGTCGTGAAGATCGCGCAGCTGCTGGATGCGTCCGCGCTACTGGCGGTCGCATTCGAGGAGGACGGCGCCGAGCAGGTCATGCTGGTGCTCTCACGCCCGCAGGTAGGGATCAGCGTTGCCAATCTCTCCGAGGTCGTGAGCAAGCTGCGCCAACGCGGCATGAGTCTGGCGGGCTGTCGCGCGTTCATCGATGACTTGCAGCTCATCGTCGTGAGCGCGGACACCGAAACCGCTTTGCTCGCCGGCGAGCTTCATGCGCAGACGCGATGGGCCGGACTCTCCTTAGGCGATGCGACGTGCCTCGCGACGGCGGTGCAATTAGGTGCGAGTGTGGTGACTGCCGATCGCGCCTGGGGGCGCCTTGATGTCGGCGTGGAGATTCAGGTGATTCGATAGCGGGCGCGCGCGTCAGGTCGTGGCGAATCCTTCGCCCCGAGTTGTCGTAGTTTGCGGCATGCCCACCGACGAGTCTCTCCGTCCGCTCGATGCGTTGAACGCCCGCGTGATGCAGCACCCCGCCGCCGCGCGCCTCACGCTGATGTGTCGCATCCTGCTGGCCGTGGCGTTCATTCCCACCGGCAGTGTGAAGCTGATGGGTGAGCGGTTCACGTCACTGGGCGTAGACACATCGGTGGGCGCGTTCTTCGAAGCGATGTACCAGACCGGCGGCTATTGGCGCTTCCTCGGCCTCTCGCAGGTGCTGGCCGGCGTGCTGCTGCTCATTCCCGCCACCGCGTTCTACGGTGCGGTGCTGTTCCTGCCCATTCTCGTGAACGTGGTGGTGATCACGATCGCGATCGAGTTCAAAGGGACGCCGATGATCACGGTGGCGATGCTGCTGGCCAACCTGTGGCTGCTGGCCTGGGACTGGCCGCGGTGGCGCTCGGTGCTGATCGCGGACGCGACACGGCCGGTGATGGGCGGCTGGACCCGCCTCGAGCGCGCCGGCTGGCTAGTGGGCGCGGCGAGTGTGGCGGCGTTCTTCTTCGCGGTGCGCGGGGTGGCGTTGCAGGGGACGGCGGGGGTGCTCGTTGGGCTCGGGGTGCTGGGTGGGCTGATGGTGGTGACGGCGTGGGTGAGAGGGGCGCGGGGGCGGTCCTAGCGGCCCTGCTTGAGCACGCTGAACGCGCCGAACACCGCGAGGGGCAGCGGCACATCGAGCGTCCAGAAAATCGACATGGGGCGTTCGCCTGACACGTCGGTGGGCTTCGCCACGCGCACGCCGCCACAGGCGACAAAGGCGTGCTTGGGCGTCTCTCGCACGAAGAGCTGGAACGTCCAGCCGTTCGTGGCGCTTTCGATGTAGCGGCGACCTGCCGCCGTGTTCGGACCTGCCGAGTTCTGCGTTTCCCAATGAAAGCGCGTCGGGCTGACGGCGTAGTCGTGATACGAGACCTGATCGCGAAATCCGTCGGACTTATCGAGCGTCACAAACATCACCTCGACTCTTCTCTCCTGCAGACGCAGCACGCCTTCGCGGGAGGCCGGACGGGCCGTGGCTGTGTGCAGGCCGATGGCGGTGAGAATCTCGCGACGCTCGTATCGCGCGTGCAGCACCAGTGGGACATCGTCGAATCCGGGGATGGCGCGTGCGGTGACGCGGCTTCTTGACTCGAGGACATCGGCCAGCTCGCTCAACTCCGCTCGCACGTGCGGTTGGAGCTCGAGCTTTGCCGACAACGCATCGAACGAATGATTGCCTGCGTGCTCGACTTGATACGTGAGCATTTGTGCCCGCAGCCGCTCCGTCGTGCTTCTCGGCGAGTACATCCCTCCAGCCTCCGCGACTCTCCGAATGACGCTGATCTGAGTGGGATCGTCGACGTGCAGCAAATGACGAAGCGAACGCGACGTGAGAGCCTCAGGCTCGGTCGCCTCGTCGCGCGGAAGCAAGCCAGCGGCTCGGCGTAGCGACGTCCAGCCGCCAGGCGTCGCGTCGCGATAGATCTCGGATAACTCGATGTCCTGATCGTGCAGAAAGTCGGCGAGCCGCACGGAGACGCGGCCGGTCAACGCGGCATAGCTCTGCAGCTCGTTGCGCAGCCGTCCCCACGTCTGTTGTGCCGCTGATCGCAGATTCGCGAGCACGCGATCACGCGCCTGTGCCTCAAGATGGATGTGACATCCACTGGGCAAGGTCGAGAAGCCCTCCTCGAGTCCCTTCAGTACTTCGCGTCGGCTAAGGCCCGTTACCGACGATATCAGCTTGTCGAATCGGAAGTCCGACCGATGGCGTCCGACGAAGTCGAGGACGAGGCAGCTACTCTTCCCGTCGTGGAGGCGAAGCCCGCGTCCCAGCTGCTGCTGGAACACCAAGGCGCTCTGCGTCGGGCGAAGAAAGAGCAGGGTGTCGGCGCTTGGGATGTCGACGCCTTCGTTGTACAAGTCGACGGTCACGATCGCGCAGATTTCACCACGCGCGAGGCGCTGCGGCGCCTCCCTCCGTTCCACGTCTGACGAGTCGCCGGTGAGACACACGACCGGCAGCCCCGCTTTCCCGAACTGCTCCGTCATGAACCGCGCGTGATTCACGGAGACGCGGCCGGTCAACGCGGCATAGCTCTGCAG
>CAMBRJ010000028.1 GCA_945870175.1 Gemmatimonas phototrophica | reverse complement strand
GGCGCGTTCCTGCTGTCGCAGGCACTCACGGCCGGCGCGTACTGGGCACAGAGTCAAACGACCGGCGTCGTTGGCGACGACCAGAGTTATCAAGGTCGGTTGGATTACAGCGTGGATCGGGTTGGGGCGAAAGCCGAGTTTCTCGCGGTGGGGCGCAACTTCGATCCGCAAGTTGGCTTTCGCCGGCGCTCCGACATCAACCGGTCCTTCGGTGAACTGCGGTTCAGTCCCCGACCGGTGAATCAAACGGTGGTGCGCAAGTTCACCGGGACGGCATCGGGCGAGTACGTCGAGAATGGTGCGGGCAAGGTAGAGACGCGGGTGTGGCGCGGCCATTTCGACACCGAGTTCGCCAATAGCGATGTGGTAGGATTCGATGTCACGCGCAATTACGAGTTCCTGCGCCAGCCCTTCACGCCGTCCGGCGCTCCCTCGGCCATCGCGCCGGGTGGATACGGCTTCTCCGACGTGGCGCTGTCGTACGGCTTTGGTGCGCAGCGGCGCGCGTCAGGCACCATCAGGGTGCAAGCCGGACAGTTCTATGATGGCACGATTCGCAGCATCACGATCGGACCGGGCAGCACGTTTTCATCGGCGCGCATCGCCATTTTGCAGCGGCTCGCGCTGGAACCCACGTTCTCGATTACACGTGTTGAACGGCCCACGTCGTCGTTCACCACGCGACTCGTCCGAGCGCGGGTGGACTATGGGTTCACGCCGCTGATGTTTGCCAGCGGACTGGTACAGTACAACTCTGCCGACCGCGCCTTCAGCACGAACCTGCGCTTTCGCTGGGAGTATGCGCCGGGCAGTGAGCTGTTTCTGGTGTACACCGACGAGCGTGACGTACGCGATGACCGCTACGCCACGCCGACCACCGTGCGTGGGCTCAAGAACCGCGCACTGGTGGTGAAGTTCAATCGGCTGTTTCGGTACTAGGGCCGTCGTCGCGATGGGATCTCACCCTGACATCATCGACATCGGCAAAGGACAGCCATCGCTGTCGCTCCTGCCGTTGGCGGCTTGGCGTACCGCCACGGACCATTGTCTGGCGCAAGGTGATGCCGAGCTCCTGCAGTATGGCGCCGACGAGGGGGACGCGGGATTTCGACACTCGCTCGCGCAGTTCCTGAGCCGTCGCTACGCGATGCCGGTGACGGCGGCGGAGCTGGTGGTATCGGCCGGCGTCTCGCAGGCGCTCGATCTGGTCTGCACCCGATTCACGCGCCCGGGTGACACGATCTTCGTGGAAGAGCCGACGTACTTTCTCGCGCTCGAGATCTTTCGCGATCACGGGCTGCAGGTGGTTGGTATCCCCATCGACGGGGATGGCATCCGGATCGATGCGCTGCAGGACGCGTTGGTGCATCACCGTCCCGCGTTCCTCTACACCATTCCGTCGTTTCAGAATCCGACGGGGACCACGATGTCGGTGGCTCGACGCGAGCAACTCATGGCCGTCAGCCACACGCACGATCTACTCGTCGTCGCCGACGAGGTCTATCACCTGCTCGACTTCGGTACCGCACCACCACCGCCGCTCGCGGCTTACGGCCAGTCCGCGCGCGTGCTCTCGCTGGGCTCGTTCTCCAAGATCTGCGCGCCCGGAGTGCGGCTGGGGTGGGTGCAGGGCGCGCCTGACGTACTGCGCACCATCACGAAATCGGGCGTCGTGCAAAGCGGTGGGGGGTTGAATCCGTTCGTATCGGGGGTGATGCGCAGCCTGATCGATCTCGGACTGGCCGACGCCGTGCTCGACGGGTTACGCCGCGTGTACGCCGAGCGGTCGGCGGTGCTGTGCCGCGCGCTGCGCGAGCGGCTGCCCGCCGTGACGTTCGTCGAACCCGCGGGCGGCTACTTCGTGTGGGCGCAGCTGCCGGCGGCGCGCACGGCAGCGGAGTGCTTACCCGTCGCGATGGCTGGTGGCGTGGCCGTTCATCTAGGCACGCGTTTCAGCAGCGGCGGCGGGTTCGCGCAGCACATGCGACTGAGTTTCGCGCACTACGACGCGCCGGCGCTCGAGGAAGGGGTGCGTCGACTGGCGCACGCGCTGGCGGAGTCAACGGCGGTGTGAGCTGCGCGCGCGGAGTCTTGACGCACTGGCTACGCTGTATATAATTCGACCATAATTTATATACAGGTATAAATAGTGGCCCTCAGCATCAAAGACCCCGAAACCGACCGGTTGGCGCGTGCCCTTGCCGTGGCCACCGGTGAGTCGATCACCGAGGCCATCCGTCGGGCCCTCGAAGAGCGACTCGCGCGCGAGACCATGCGGCATACGCACTACCGTCTGGAGACGGCCGTTCGGCGGGTTCAGGAACGACTCACTGGTCTGCCGGTGCTCGATCCCCGCGATCCGGACGAGCTGCTTGGCTACGACGACCACGGCGTGCCGCGCTAGCGCGCCATGGTCATCGACACCTCGGCGCTCGTCGCCATCATGTACAACGAGTCGAGTGCGCCCCGACTCGTCGCCGCCATCGAACAGTCTGCCAGCAGATTCGTCTCCGCCGGCACCGTCATTGAGGCCTCACTCGTATTGCTGGGGCGTTTTGGTGAGCGCGGGGAAGCCCAGCTCGACGCGCTGCTGCGCGCCCTCAAGGCGGAGGTCAGGGACGTCGACGCCGATCAGGTGGCGATCGCGCGCGATGCCGCGCGCACGTTTGGGCGTGGCCGGCATCGGGCGGCGCTTAACTTCGGCGATTGCTTCAGCTACGCGCTGGCGCTGTCGTGCGGTGAGCCGCTGCTGTTCGTTGGTGACGACTTTTCGTATACCGACGTGACGGCGGTGCCCTGGTGAACGCGGGCACCGACCAGATCCGTTTCGATGACGGCGCGTCGTACGAGCGCTACATGGGCGTGTGGAGTCAACTGGTCGGTGCCGCGTTTCTGGAGTGGCTGGCGCTGCCGACGGGACGGCGGTGGCTTGACGTAGGCTGCGGCAATGGCGCGTTCACCGAGTTGCTCGCGCTGCACGGTGCGCCGGCGGCCGTGCACGGTGTGGACCCGTCCGCGGCGCAGTTGGCTTTCGCGCAGAAGCGGCCGGCGCTGCGCGACGCCGACCTGCGCGAAGGGGATGCGATGGCGCTGCCGTATCCCGACGACGCGTTCGACGTCGCCGTGATGCCGCTCGTGATCTTCTTCGTGCCCGACCCGGCCAAGGGCACGGCCGAGATGGCGCGTGTGGTGCGCGCCGGCGGCCTGGTGGCGGCGTATGCGTGGGACATGCACGGCGGCGGCTTTCCGTACCACGTGGTGCAGCGCGAGATGCGTGCGCTTGGGGCGGTGGTGCCGGCGCCACCGAGTACCGAGGCCTCGCGCGGCGAGGTCATGACCGCGCTCTGGCGCGACGCTGGCCTGACCGACGTCGAATTGCACGAGATCACGGTGCAACGCACCTTCGCGTCGTTCGACGAGTTCTGGGCCATCGTCGTCGGGTGGGCTGCCGTGGGGGAGACGATGGCGACGATGGCGCCGGAGGCGATCGCGCAGCTCACGGCTCGGCTACGCGAGTGTCTGCCGGCTGATGACAGCGGGCGCGTCACCTACGCGGCGAGGGCCAACGCGGTGAAGGGGTGGGTGCCGCGCGCGGGCTAGGCGCGCCGCAACTCCGACATCTGCTCGGCGTGTCGCGCGTCGTGATGCGCCACGAGTTCGACCCACGCGCGCAAGGTCAGCGGACCGATGAACGGATGCGGGAAGAGGATGCCGTCGAGCACGGCCGGATCGGCGGCGGAGAAGGCCTCGAGGACCGCGGCGCGCGAGGCGTGCAGCTGCGCGAGGGCATCGTCTGGGGTGAGCCCCTCGGCGGGACGCACGCGTTCCGGCGCTTCGACCTTGGTGGTCCGATCGCGTACCCAACGAATCCGCGTGGCCGTGAGCAGTCCCGCCTGTTGTTCGTCCGACGTCGCCGTGTGCGGCAGCGCCGCGCCCTTGGCGATCAGGCGCGCCACGTTGCCTTCCACGCGCGCGACATGTTCCACGATCTGCGCGGCGGACCAACCACCCGCGCCGTTCGGGAGTGCACGGTTTTCGACGGGGATCGCGGCGAACTGAGCGAGGAGCTGTTCGCGCTCGACCTTCAGCAGTGTCAGCAGGGCTGGGACGGAGTCGGTGGGCTGGGTCATGGCGACGAATTACCGATGCCTTACGGACGCTTCGCGAGTGGCCGTCCGGTGCGGATGATCGCCGACGCCTGGTCGGCCGTGCCGGACAGCAGCAGCCCGAGGTAGCCCTTCTCGATCCGGTTCTTGATCGTGCCGGCGCTGGCCGTCATCATGCTGGGCATGCCCGCCTTGGCTCCGAGGTCTCGTGCTCGCTGGCATGCCGCCTCGGCGCCCGGGGCGTCGCCGCCCATGTTCTGCGTGAGACTGCCGATGCCGCACGACAGCAGGCTGTAGCCCTTCACGGCGGCGATCTCGGGCAACTCGGCGATCGCGCCCTTGTCTTCCACCATCAGCATCGCGATCACGGTGCCCTTGGGGTTGGCGGGCGACCAGACGTTGGCGCCGGCTTCGGCGAAGAACGCCGCGGCCACGCGCGCTTCCGCCGCGCCGCGCACGTGCGGGATCACCACGCCGTCGGCACCGAGGCCGAGCACTTCCTTCACGCGGGCGCGGGTGAGCTCGACGCCGGCGGCTTCGATGGTGGGAATGCGCACCAGCAGCGTGGGCCGTGTGGCGGTCCCGCTCATCCGGATGCCCGTCGCCATGGCCCGCACCGCGTTCGCGTCGTAGGCGCCTTCGAGATTCAGGAAGAGGTAGTCGAGCAGCGGATTTTCGGCGAGCGCCTTGGCCCCGGCTTCGGTATACAGCGGCGGGAGGCGGGTGGCGCCGGCGGCGGGCGGAGCCGGTGGCCGCTCGTTGGGCACGAACATACCGAACGCGGCGGCGCCGGACTTCCACAGGGTCAGTGCGGCGCTAGCCGAGGCGGACGTGGGCGTGGTCTTTGATGCGCTCGCGCAGCCGCCGAGGATCGTCGCCGCGAGTGGAAGTGCAACGAGCCAGCCTGAACGACGCATGTGCGGTTCTCCTGTGTGTGAACGCCTGACCTACCGTGCGAAGCGCCGTATGATAACGCAAAACGCGCCGGGCATGACGCCGCGTCAATGCCCGATGCCGAAGCAGCGGTGGATGGCGAACGACGCGTCGACCGGAGCTTCGAGACGCTTCGCCATCTCGGCATAGGCCGTTCCCTACTGCTGCGGCCTGATCAACGCCTCGAATTCGCTGAAGCCCCGCAGCGCGCGGAGATTCGGTTGGTAGTGCCACTCCGCCTTCGACTGGCCCTGCTGGTGGGCGATGCGCAACAGACGCACGGCTTCGGTCTTCTCGCCGAGCGTGGCGAGGATGGCCGCTCGCCAATGGGGCGTATTGCCGTGGTCCCACTCGCGCACCGACGCGGCGAGCGTATCCGAGATCGCGCGCGCCCGCGTGGTATCGCCTCGTCGCGCGTAGGCGATGGCCAGATACCCGCGTGTGCGGGTACCCGCGAGTGCCGTATCGGGCAGTGCCGCCGTCAGGTGCACGATGGCGGAGTCGAACTGGGCAAGATCGAGCCACGCTACGCCTAGCGCTCGCTGCATAAAGCGCGAGTGGGGCGCGGCGGCGTTCCGCGACGCGACCCACTGGAGACCCATCTCGAGCAATTTCCGGGCGGTGGCGCTGTCCCCGTGCGCCTCGAATTCCCATGCGCCGACACTGACCGCATTGAGCCCCGCGAGCCCGGTGGCATCGTCGGAACCGCGTAGGATGGTGTCGGCGAGCGCGAGCGCCGCGGGACCGTTGCGCAGCCCCGCGAGCGGACGTAACGAACGGGCCACGAAGCCCGAACTGTTCGGGTAGCGCTTTCGGGCGAGCGAGAGATGGGCGGTTTCCTTGGCAAAGTCATCCGCGAGATGATACGCAACTGCGAGCGAACTCGAGTTCTGCTGCCACTTCCACACCCACATCACCGAGTCGGACGCCTCGAGCGCCGGAATCGCGACCGCCGGGCGAAGGAGGCTAGTCGCCGTGATCCCCACCAAGTATTGCCACGTGGGATCACCCGATCGTACGACCGTCTCCTGCGCCGCGCGCAATTGCCCTTCGCGGTCACCCCGCACCAAGCTCCGGACATAGTCGAGACCCAAGAGGTCAACTTTCGACAGGCGCTCGCGGAAGCGTTCGAGTTGCCCAACGACGACGGCCGCGCTATCGAGTGCCGTGGCGTTCGAGTATGTGAAGGCGAGGAAGAGGTACGGTGCCGTGTACGTCGAGTCGAGGGCAATGGCGCGTCGAAAATAGGCACGCGAGGCGATCTGATCGCGGACAAAGACCTCCCCGCCGGCCATATACTCTTTGTATGCCGCGAAGCCAGGGGGTTGCCCCGCCGCCGCGACACGTTTCGAGACATCCCCGCTCACAATGGCGCCGAGCAGCCGGTCACGCAGCGCGTTAATGGCCGGAATCGGATCAGCAACTGCGCCGGCCACCGGTTCGATCGCGCGGATGACGTTGCCCGTTCGTGCATCGATGATCGTCACCTGGAAGCGCAACGAGTCGCCGAACCGGCTCACGCTGCCGGTGACCATGGTGCCGGCGCGCGTGGCCTCTGCCACGCGGGTAATCAGGTCAGCCGATCCGGCGGTGGCGCTCTTGGCATCGCCGATGGCGAAATTCACCAGCGTGCTCGACACCACGTTCGCGGAGTCGGTCTGCATGATGCCCTGCATCAGCCAGTCCGCGGCGACGCGCGCGGCTTGCACGACCGCCGTGTCGCTCGAGATCACGTCGAACGGGAGCACGGCTACGGTGCGCGGGTCTACATCCAATCCTCGCGTGGCGCGCCACCCTAACGATCCACCCACAGCCACGACCGCGATCACCGCGGCCGTAACGAGCGCCTTCGCGAATCGAGGGCGCGCCACCGCAGGCGTCACATAGCTCGCGGCGGTGAGCGGGATGGTCCCCGTCGGCGTGACCAGCGCATCAAGCGCGTGCACGATCTCCTGCGCGGTCTGCGGCCGGTCGGCGGCACTCTTGGCGAGGCACCGCTGCACCAGCTGCGCGAGCGCGGGCGGCGTGGATTGGCGGAGCTGTTCCACCGGCGCCGGCGTCTCCGTCATGTGCGCCGCCATCGTCGCCTGCGGTGAACGCCCGGCGAACGGATGGCGACCGGCCAACATTTCGTACGCCACCACGCCTAGCGCGTAGATGTCGGCGCGATGATCCGTGCGTTCGTCGCCGGCGGCTTGCTCGGGGGCCATGTACGCGGGCGTTCCGAGCGCCATACCGACGGACGTCAGCCCCGACTCCGAGCCGGTCTGCGCAGCTTCGATCGCCTTGGCCACGCCGAAATCGGCCACCGTCGCACTGCCATCGGCCAGCAGGATGTTATCCGGCTTGATATCGCGATGCACGACGCCCTTCGTGTGCGCATAGGCCAGCGCGCTCGCCACGTCGCGCAGCGTGCGCACCGCCTCGGCCACGGGCAGTTCTCCACGGCCGAGCCGCGCGCGCAGCGACTCGCCTTCCACATACGGCATCGAGAACCACGGCAAGCCGTTCGCCTCACCGGCCGAGAGCAGCGGGACGATGTGCGCATGCTGCAGCCGCGCGGCGAGGGAGATCTCGCGTTTGAAGCGGTCCACCGAGACGCCACTGGCGAGATCGGGCGGCAAGATCTTGAGCACGACGCGCCGGTCGAGCGCCGTCTCGGTGGATAGGAAGACCCGCGACATGCCGCCGCCGCCGAGTTCGCGGTCGACGCGGTACGTCTCACCCAGCGCCTGCTGCAACTGGTCGCGAACGGGATCCATAGGCGCGAGTGGGGGTGAGCGGTCCGGCAAGGACGATGGCCGATTCCGTAGATGGGAATGTAGAGCGTGAGCGCTGACCCTGCGAGCGATCGGGCGCGCGCCGGTCGACTGCACACGCGGGTCCTGGGTCGTCCAGTCGCATAGTTGCCCCGCCCGCGACGAGCTAGCATAGGGAGCCCACGCCCCCGGAGCCGCACGTGGCGGCGTGACTTCGTTAACGTGCACACGTGATCCGGTTCACCTCGCCACCCGACGTCAGCGATCTCCCCGCGCGATTCCCGAGTCCCTTCGATCGCGCGGCGGTCCATCCGCTCGCTCGGCGCGCGGCCATGGACACCGTGGCCGTGTTGCAATGGCCCGCGATGGCCCCGTGGAGGCTCGACGAGCCGGGCAACGGGAAAATGTTCGGGGTGCTGGTGGTCGTCGCTCCTGATGGCACGCCAGGCTATCTGCGGGCTTTCTCTGGCATGATGGCGGGCCAGTGGGTGATCGAAGGCTGGGCGCCGCCCGCGTACGATGCCGCGGCGCGCGACGCTGTTTGGATTCCCGGTGAAGCCGAACTGTACGACCTCGGCGTCGACGACGACGCGCGGACCGCGCGCTCGCGTGAATTGCTGCCGGCCATCCAGAACACGTATCACTTCGCCAATGCGCGGGGCGAGGTGCGCGCCCTGCGCGACCTGTTCGCGCCCAAGGAACCACCCGGTGGTGCAGGTGACTGTGCGGCGCCAAAGCTGCTCGCGCAGGCGTACGCGCAGGGGCTACGTCCGCTGGCGCTGGCCGAGTTTTGGTGGGGCGCCCCGCCCCGCACGGGGGATCGTCGCGCCGGCTCGTTCTATCCCGCCTGTCAGGGGAAGTGTCCACCCATTCTCGCGCACATGCTGGGTGGGCTCCCGGCCGACCCGCCACCGGTGTTCGGGGCCGCCGCCATCGCCGAGTCCGAGCCGCGTGTCGTGTACGAAGACGAATACCTCGTCGTCGTCGACAAGCCGTGCGGACTGTTGTCGGTGCCCGGCCGTAGCGGGTTGCTGCGCGATTCGGTGTCCACGCGCCTGCGGGTGCGCTATCCCGATGCCACCGGACAGCTGGTGGTGCATCGCCTTGATCTCGACACCTCGGGCGTGCTACTGGCGGCCAAGCGCGCGACCACCTTCTCGGCGCTACAGCGTCTGTTCTCACTGGGCGAGATCCGCAAACGCTACGTGGCGTGGCTGGATGGCGAGGTCGTGGGCGACGAGGGCGTGATCGACTTTCCGATGCGCGTGGATATCGACGACCGGCCCCGGCAAATCCACGATCCGGTGCATGGGACGCCCGCGGTGACCGGATGGCAGGTGCTCGAGCGCGCTGGCGGGCGGACCAAGGTGGCCTTCACCCCGCACACGGGGCGCACCCACCAGTTACGCGTGCATGCGTCCAATCCGCTCGGTCTCGACGCGCCGATCGTGGGCGATCGCCTCTACGGGCGCAGCGCCCCCGAGTACGGCGAGCGGTTGCTGCTGCACGCCGAGTCGTTGGCATTTACCCATCCGGACACGGGTGCCGAGGTTGTCTTTACGAGCCCGGTACCGTTTTGAGCGGTACTGCACACTGAAACTGCGAACCGAAACTGCACACTCCCTAGGAAGCAGGGAGGAGGGTGTCAGGGGGCAGGACGCAGGTGAACGGCGCGCGGCTTTCCTGCCTCCTGCTCCCTGATACCCTCCTCCCTGCTCCCTAGGGAGTTATGCGTTGACAGTCGCTACTCACCTCGGCAACCCCTGCTCTATATCCGCCGCGATGTAGGCCATCACCGCCATGGCCGCCACGCAGCGCTGCACTTCCGCCCGGTCGAGCTTGTCGGGCGTGTCGGCGTCGGTGTGGTGGAACCAGAAGTAACGCGTGCCGTCCACGTTCAGCCCCATGCCCGGCACGCCGGTGGCCATGATGGGTCCAATGTCGGCGCCGCCACCGGATGCTTCGATCTTGCCGGCGTTGATCGGGTTCAGCAACGAGCCGATCGCGGTCACGATCGAGCGGGCGGCTGGCGATCCGGTAAAGCCGAAGCCGAGCGGTGAGAACACGCCGCCGTCGGATTCGATCGCGAGCTGGTGCACTTCGTTCTGGTGCACATCACGATACGCATTGCCGCCGCGCATGCCGTTCTCTTCGTTCGTCCATCCCACGGCGCGGATCGTGCGACGCGGTGTGAGTCCCAACTTTTTGAGCAGGCGAATCGCCTCCCAGGCGATCACCACGCCACCGGCGTCGTCCATCGCGCCCTGACCCACATCCCACGAGTCGATGTGGCCGCCCATCACCACGATCTCCTCGGGCTTCTCGCGTCCGCGCAGCTCACCCATCACGTTGTGGCTCTGCGCGTCTGGCAACATCTTCGCGCTCATCTTGAGCGTCACACGCACCTTGTCGCCGCGGTTGATCATGCGACGCATCATCATCGCGTCTTCCGACGTCACGCTGGCGTGCGGAATCTTCTTCACCGTGGAGTCATAGCTCATGCTGCCGGTGTGCGGCGTGCGCATGCTGTACGGACCCGCGGCGCGCGCCAGCGACGCCACGGCACCGACCTTGGCGGCGGCGATGGCGCCAAGCCGACGGAACGAGCCGTTGTAGCCGTAGTCGCGCCACTCGGCGTCGTACAGCACGATCTTGCCTTTGGCTTCGGCCGCGCGCTGCGTGAGTTCTTCAAAGCTGGCCACCACCATCACCTCGGCGGTGATGCCGGCGGCCGGCGTGGCGATGCTGCCGCCCAGGCCGAGCATGGGGAGCAGCTGACGACGCGGCGCGACCAGCTCCAGCGACTCAGCGCCGCGCACCCAATGCGGCACCATCACCTTTTCGCGCTTCACGTTGGCGAGGCCGTCCTTCTCCATCGTGGCGGCCGTCCACAGAATGGCGTCTTCGAGCGCCTTCGAGCCCGACAGGCGATGGCCGAATCGATCGGTGAGCTCGGCGATACGGTTCCAGGCGCCGGCCGAGTCGGCCTGAGCGGCGGCGATGATGCGGTTCGCGACCTCGGCGTACTTGGCGGGAATCGCCTCGGGAGCCTGCGCCGACAACGGGGCCGACAACGGGGCCGCGAGCGGGGAGGCGAGCGCCGCCCATGCGAGGGCGGCGAGCAGAGAGGAGCGAACCATCGGCATATCCACGGTCTGGGGTGAGGAATGAGGATTCCTCCAATCTCGGTGCTGCGACGCACGCCGTCCAATCCCCGTGGCATATTGCGCACACCCTCACACCATTCATCATGCTGACTGATACCATCATCGCGCGCCGTACGAGTGGACGCGTCACCTGCGCGCTCGTACCGCAGCCGCAGTGGGCGAAAGCACGGATCCTCGCCGATCAGGCCGTGGAAGGCCTCGGCATGCGTGCGCTCGGCGACGGCTGGCTCGAGGTGAGCGAGAGTGACGCGCTCCGCATTGCCGCTGGCGTGCTTGGTCGGGATCTCGGCAGCAACGCGGTGATTATTCCTGCGACGGAGGCCGATGCGCTGGTGAGCGACCTGTTGGCCATGGTACCGGAACCGTTCAGCTGCTTCACCAACGGCGACTGGGCCGATGTCTTCGGCGAGGCGTCGCCGCATGCCAATGGCTTCAGCTTCGATCCGCTCACGGAATCGGCGCTCGATGCCGGCATCGTGTGCGTGGGTGATGGCGTGACCGCGGTGCTGTGGGTGGAAGACGAGGATTGAGGGGGTAGTGGCCCATGCGCGCGCCCTGTGCGCTTACGGCACCGCCTTCCGGAGTCGCACGATGAACTCCTGATCGCCTCCAAGCAGCGGCAGCAGCGTGCGCGCCGTGTCGTAGCCCGCCCGTACGGTCATGATGTCGGAGGCGCCCACGCGGAGTCGCTGCAGGTTGTAGCGGCCATCATCGTGGCTGGTATCCGAGACGGCGTCCACCGTGACCCGGGCACCGCCGATCGGCAGCGCCGTGGCGAGATCCTGCACGCGCCCGCGGAGATGCGTTTCGAGCGGCGCCTTGGGGGCCGTGATCGGTGTATCGGGCAACTGGTCACGCTCACCCACGCACGATGCGAGGGGCAGCAGGACGGCCGCCCAGCGCGCGAATGTGCGGCGGAGCAAGGGGCGGGATAGACTAGGCATACGGTGAGAGGCCGAGGGTTCTCTTCGAATTTACAGGGCGCGGAGCGCAAGGGGCATGAGATGCGTGTGCTGACTACCCGGATCCTGCTGGCGATCGGCCTGACTGCAATGGCCGCCTGCTCGGCCGAGCCGCGCACGCCGTCCGCGAAGGTCGTGCCCCGCGTGATTCCCGCACCCGCCGCCACGCCCATGCGCAGCCCCGATTCGTTCCGGGTGCGTGTCGAGACCAGCAAAGGCCCATTCACCATCGAGATCACGCGCGCCTTCGCGCCGCACGGTGCCGATCGATTCTACGAATTGGTCACGATCGGCTACTATGCGGGTAATCGGTTCTTCCGCATGGTGCCGGGATTCGTGGTGCAGTTCGGCATCCACGGCGATCCGGCGGTGAA
This sequence comes from Gemmatimonas phototrophica, assembly GCA_945870175.1. Classification (GTDB taxonomy): domain Bacteria; phylum Gemmatimonadota; class Gemmatimonadetes; order Gemmatimonadales; family Gemmatimonadaceae; genus Gemmatimonas; species Gemmatimonas phototrophica_A. Next base: position 1,676 of record CAMBRJ010000028.1, on the reverse strand, counting down.
TGCCAAGTGGGCGCAGTCGGCGATGGCCGATGAACCGCAGCGACTGAGTAACACGCGGGGTACGGTGGCGTTCACCACCGTCGACGCCAATAGCCGGATGGTGCAGCTGTACGTCAACCTGGTCGATAACTCGGCCAAGCTCGACCGACAGAAGCTGTACGCGCCCATCGGTGTGGTGGTGGAGGGCATGGACGTGCTCGAACGCTTGAACTTCGAGTACGGAGAAGATCCCGTGCAGTCGCGCATCATGTCGCGCGGTACCAAGTATCTCGATCGGTGGTTTCCGGCCCTCGACTCCATCGTATCGGCCACGGTCGTTCCGTCTCCCTGAGAATCGTATGAAGCCGTTTGAACGTCTCGGTAACGCCCGCACGCCGGATGGCTCGCTCCTCGAGCTGTTCCGGCACGATGGCTCGTATCTCATTCGCGCCAACGGTATCGAGTTGATGTCGCAGCGCCGGCATCTCTCCGAAGACCGCCTGGCCGAAGTCGCCTGTGTGGGGCTCAAGGACAAGCCCGGCGCCCGCGTGCTGATCGGCGGACTCGGGCTCGGCTTTACGCTGCGTGCGGCGCTCAAGGAGGTGGCCGATGACGCCGAGGTGGTGGTGGCGGAGTTTCTGGCTGAGGTGATCGAATGGAACACCAATCCCGAGTATGGCATCTCGGTGGAGACACTCAAGGATCCGCGCGTGCGCGTGGTGCACGACGACATCGTGAATGTGCTGCGCGATCACGCCGGTCAGTTCGATGCGATCATGCTCGACACCGACAACGGTCCCGACGGCATGATCATGTCAGAGAACGCGCGGCTGTACGCGCAGCGTGGCATCGCGACCACGGTGGCGGCGCTCCGCCCGCCGGGGATCATTGCCTACTGGTCGGTGGGCGACGATCCGGCCTTCGCGCACGCGCTGCGCGGCAGTGGACTGCTGGTGGAGACGCTGCGCGTGCGGGCCCACGACACCAAGGGGCCGATGCACACGCTGTATGTGGCGAAGCCGCGGCCGCCTCGCCGCGACACATTAGCGCCGCGCGGCAGGGTCAGCGAGTCCGCTTGAGTGCGGCTTCGCGTCGCGCGCGAAACTCCGAACCGGTGGTCCACGTGGGCCACACGGCGCCATCGGCCACTGTGAGCGCGACGCGAAACAACAGGCGGGTGTCATCCACGACGCCGGTGAGATCCCAGTCGGCCTTTACGTCGTCGCTGGGCTTGTGGTAGTCGCGGGCGATGTAGTCGCCGCGCACCTTCTGCTCGTAGCCGGCCGGCTTGTCGAGATAGTCGGTACCGGGAAAGAGAAACGACAGCGCCGGCACGCCCTGACGGGCGAACTCGAAGTGATCGGCGCGATAGAAGTAGCCCTTCTCCGATTCCGGGTCGGCCTTCACCGTGCGGCCATCCTTCGCCGCCTCACGTGCGAGCAGCGTTTCGAGAGAGGTCTGCCCAACGCCAAGACTCACGATCGACTTCGTGCGACCGAACGTGTTCATGGCGTCCATGTTGATGTTGGCCAGCGTCCGGTCCAGCGGATAGAGCGGGTGCTGCCCGTACCAGCGCGAGCCCAGCAGTCCCTGCTCCTCCGCCGTGACGGCGAGAAACACGATCGTGCGTTTGGGCGGCACTGACAGTGCGCGGAACGCGCGGGCCTGCGCCAGCAGCCACGCGACACCGGTCGCGT
>CAMBRJ010000027.1 GCA_945870175.1 Gemmatimonas phototrophica | reverse complement strand
TGTGATCCGTGTTCTGGCTTTTGCTTTTACGATCTCGGTGCCCACCCTACCCGCCGATCGACGAACCCGGTCCGCGTGCCCGCCCGATCGTCGCAAACGCCGCCGCAATTTCGTCGAGCGTTGCCGGTTCGTCGATCGTGGGCGGCATCGTCCACGCCTTACCGTCGGCGATCGCGCGCATGGTTTTTCGCAGCACCTTCCCCGAGCGCGTCTTCGGCAGTCGCGATACCACCAGCACCTGCTTGAAGTTCGCCACCGGCCCCACCTGATCGCGCACCAGCTGCACCAACTCCGCCGAGAGCTCGGCGGCCGAGCGCCGCACGCCGGCCTTCAGCACGACCAGTCCCACCGGCAACTGTGTCTTGAGGGCGTCGCGCACACCGACCACCGCGCATTCGGCCACATCCTGGTGGCTCGACAGCGCCTGTTCCATCGAGCCGGTGGAGAGATTGTGCCCCGCCACGATGATGATGTCGTCCACGCGCCCCATGATGAACAGGTAGCCGTCTTCGTCGATGTAGCCGCCATCACCGGTGAGGTAATAGCCGGGATAGCGCGTGAGATACGTCTCGATGTAGCGGGCGTCGTCGCGCCACAGCGTGGGTAACGTGCCCGGCGGCAGCGGCAGTTTGATCACCACCGCGCCTTCCTTGTTGGGTGGCAACCGCTGTCCGTCTTCATCAAGAATCTCCACCACGTAGCCGGGCACCGGCTTGGTGGGCGACCCCGGCTTCACCGGAAAGCTGGTGATTCCGAGGCAGTTGGCCGCCACCGGCCAGCCGGTTTCCGTTTGCCACCAGTGATCGATCACCGGCGTCTGCAACAGTGCGCGGGCCCAGTGATAGGTGTCGGGATCGAGACGCTCACCGGCCAGGAACAGCGCCCGCAAGCACGACACATCGTACTTCGCGTAGAACAGGCCAGTGGGGTCTTCACGCTTAATCGCGCGGAACGCCGTGGGCGCCGTGAAGAGCACCCGCACGTGGTGCTCCTGAATGACGCGCCAAAAGCCGCCCGCATCAGGGGTACCCACCGGCTTGCCTTCGTGCACCACGGTCGTACAACCCGCCAGCAGCGGCGCGTACACGATGTACGAATGACCCACGGCCCAGCCGAAGTCCGACGCGGCCCAGAACACTTCACCAGGTTCCACATTATACACGTGCTTCATGGTCCAAAGCAGCGCCACGGCGTGTCCGCCGTTATCGCGCACTACGCCCTTCGGCTGACCGGTCGTGCCCGACGTGTACAGGATGTACAACGGGTCGGTGGCCAGCACGGGCACACATGGGACGGGCGCCGCCGTGGCCATCGCCTCCGCCCAGTCGATGTCGCGATCGGCCGTGAGATTACAGCGATGCACCTCGCGTTGCAGCACCACGCAATGCGCCGGCTGGTGCGCGGCCAGCTCGAGTGCCTGATCGAGCAGCGGCTTGTACGGCACGATGCGCTGCACCTCGATGCCGCAGCTGGCAGTGAGCACCACCTTGGGCTGCGCGTCGTCGATGCGCACCGCCAATTCGTGCGGGGCGAAGCCGCCGAACACCACCGAGTGCACGGCGCCGATGCGCGCGCAGGCGTACATCCCGATGAGCGTCTCCGGCGTCATCGGCATGTAGATGACGACGCGATCGCCCTGCTCCACGCCGAGTGAGCGCAGCACGCCGGCAAAGCGCGCGACTTCGTCTTGCAACTCGGCGTAGCTGATCGTGCGCTGGGTGTTGGTAACGGGGCTGTCGTAGATCACCGCCGCCTGGGCGCCACGGCCGTTCAGTACGTGCCGGTCGATGGCGTTGTAGCAGGTGTTCAGCTGTCCGCCGCTGAACCAGCGGTACAGCGGGGCAGCCCGATCGTCGAGCACGCGTTCCCACGGCGTGTCCCAGTGCAACGCGAGCGCGGCCTCGGCCCAGAATTCTTCAGGATTGGCCTGCGCGGCCGCATAGGCGAGGTCGTAGGCGCTCAGGGAGTCAGTCACAGTGGGGTTTCAGCCATTTCAGGGGCCACGGGGTACACAACGGGATGGCGGTTGGTGAACGATTGCGGCTGCCAAGGTCGCGCGCCAGAGTAATTAGCCCCCATACTTGTCCGTCATGTCCGGATTCTTTGTTCGACTCGCCGCGCTGTTTGGTGCCCCTACCGCCGCTGCCGGTACGCGCGCGCTGGAGACCGTGCGCACCACGCTGCACGGCGTGCCGGTCGAGGTGATCAACACGCGCCCCGACATCGCCACCGCCGACGTGCTCGCGCGCCTCAACGAATCGCTGGCGCTCATCGGCACGTACCAGCCGTGGCGCCTAGCACATCTGCGCCGCGACATCCGCGGCATTCGCGTGGAGCGCTTCGCTTGCCGAGGCGCCTTCATTCCGCAGGACAACGTGATCATCACCGAACTCACGTTCCTCGCACGACGCGATATCAGCGCGGCACCAGTGGCCTCTTCGATTTTGCACGAAGGGGTGCATGCGCGTGTGCACGCGATGGGCGTGTATCGCACGGAAGACCAACTGCCGCGCGAAGAACGCCTGTGCCGCCGGGCCGAGTTGGCGTTCGGGCAGGCGTTGCCAGCAGAACTCGGCGCGCCCGTCGTGGAACGGGCGTTGGCCAGTCTGTCGCTCGACGATCGCGGTGTGGCACCGATCGTGGATTGGCAGGAAGCGCAGCGCCGGCAGGACGCCGCCGATCGCAACGCGTCGTGACGAACGCGTCGTGACGAGCGCATCGGAGTGAGACGCATGTAGGGTAGCGCCATACGACGCGTGTCTCTCTCACGGAGCCTCCGTCGCGCGACGACATCCCCGCGCCCACGGTTGTCTCGACACTTCACATAGAGAGGCACCATGACGCACCACTCCACGCGATGGACGGCGCTGCTCGCGCTCGCCCTTGGGTCACTCACCGTATCCGCACGCGCCTCGGCGCAGATTGCCGTGGTATCACGCGCCTCGATCGACGATGCGGTGCAGATCACCTTCGGCCAGCTGTGCGAGGACCGTTTCGTGATCCGCAACGACGGCGCGAAGCCGGTGGATCTCGAATACGCCGTCGAGAAGGGCACCGAGCACACGAAGCTCACGCTGAACCCGCGTGAGCTGGTGGAACTCGAATCGAACGCCAAGGAACCGCTCGAGCTCTGGATCGGCGGCAAACTGGTGGCCAAGGCCGAGAAGGAGAAGCGCGCCTGCAAAGACGTGCAGGGCAACGCGTTGGTGCTAGTCGCGCCACTTGAGGTGGCGGCCATCGCGAAAGACAGCAGGAACGCCAACGCGCGTGGCTACCCCTACTACGACCCGTTCATGTACGGCGGTGGGTACGGCTTCGGCTACGGCGGATTCGGCCTGGGTGGCTTCGGATATCGCCCGTTCTACACCGGCTTCGTGGGCGTGCCGATCATCGTGCGCGGCGGCGTGCGTGGTGGCGGCGGACGGCGGCGGTAGCAGGAACGCCCCGAGGGAACTTCCCGCACCGATTCCGGCTATGTTTTGCAGGCCGTTGCCGGGGTCGGTGCGGTCCGCGCTACGCGGGTTTTCCTTTCGGGAGACGTCTCATGATTCGTTCGCTGATTTCCGCCGTGGTGCTGGCCACGGTCTCGCTCACATCGACCGCACGCGCCGCCACCGTGCAGACTGCCGTCTTCGCCGGCGGCTGCTTCTGGGGCGTGGAGGCCGTGTTCGAGCACGTGAAGGGCGTGAAGTCGGTGGTGTCAGGCTACGTCGGCGGCACCGTGGTAAACCCCGACTACGAAACCGTGACCAGCGGCCGGACCGGACACGCCGAAGCCGTGAAGGTCACCTTCGACCCGGCCGTGGTGTCCTACGAAACCTTGCTGGCCGTGTTCTTCACCGTGGCCCACAACCCCACGGAGCTCAACCGCCAGGGACCCGACGTGGGCACCCAGTATCGCTCGGCCATCTTCTTCGCCAACGCCGAGCAGCAGAAGAGCGCCACGACGGTGATCGCGCAACTCACGCAGGCCAAGGTGTTCCCGCGCCCCATCGTGACGCAGGTGGCGTCGCTGTCCAAGTTCTACGACGCCGAGAAGTATCATCAGAACTACCTGTACAGTCACACCGACCAGCCGTACATCGTGTACAACGACCTCCCCAAGATCGACGCGCTGAAGAAGCAGTACCCGGCGCTGTGGGAGAAGACGCAGGGCAAGTAGGGCACAGGCGGGTCAGGCCGGGCCCAGCACCTCGGTGAAGAACGGCTCGAGCTCAAGCACGAAGGGCAAATCGGCACCCGTCGGTTGCCATTCCACTCTCTCGGCGTGGATGCTCGGCCGCTCGTCGCCCGGCAACCATCGCTCGATGAGGCGCGAGTCGAGGTCCACGATCCAGTACTCGATGTTCGCGCGCTGATAGCGGCCGCGCTTGACCACGCGATCAAAGCGCGCCGTACTCGGCGACAGGATCTCGATGAACAGCAGCGGGTGGCCGCGTTCCTCGTCGGTGCGCGGGCGGCGACCCTCGACCAGCGACACCACGTAGAGGTCGGGCTGCACGAGCGTGCGTGGGTCGAGCACCCAGTCGGAGGGCGCGCATACGATGGCGCCGACCCCGGCCGAACGCACGAGTGGCCCGAGCAGCAGCGCCAGCTCGGTAACCGCCGACTGGTGCAGGGTGCGCGGCGACGGGCTCACCAGCAGCTCCCCGTCCACGCACTCGTACCGGTTGGACGGATCGTCCGGTAGCGCCTGCACTTCGGCGGCAGTCCAGATGCGGGGCATGAGCGCGGGCATGGCCATAGTGTGCCGAGCAGCGGGGGGAGATGGCAAGGGGTCACGACCCATCATGACCGTCCGCGACGAACTCTGCGTCATCGCTTTTCCGCCGGTGGTGCTGGAAAAACGCACGGCCTTCCCTTGGGATGCATTACCCTGCTCAGCTCGGCGCAGTAGACTCCCAATGACCGCAGTCGTACCCAACCTGTAGCCGAGATCCTGATGCGCCGCTCTTCGTCCTCCCTCGTCGTGCGTGCTGCCGTTATAGCTCTGCTCTCCACGACCGCGGTGGCCAACGTCGCCGCGCAATCGAGCATCGCCCCACCAGCGCGCTTCACCGACCCCGATCGTGTGGCGAAAATGCGCGCCGCGCTGCCGCAGATCGACAGTGTGATGCGCGCCTTCGCGACGAGTTCCCGCGTACCGGGCATCGCCTACGGCGTAATCGTGGACGGCCAACTGCTGCATGTGGCGGCACTGGGTTTGCGCGAAGTGCCAAGCAAGGCGCTCGTCGACACCAGCTCCGTGTTTCGCATTGCCTCGATGACCAAGAGCTTCACTGCGCTCTCGATTTTACAGCTGCGTGACGCCGGCAAGCTGTCGCTCGACGACGCGGCCGAACGCTATGTGCCGGAGCTCAAGGCGATGCGCTACGCCACCAGCGATGCGCCGCGCATCACCATCCGACATCTGATGTCGCATTCGGCAGGCTTTCCGGAAGACAATCCGTGGGGTGATCAGCAACTCGCCGCCACCGATGCGCAGCTGTCCGCCATGATCAAGCAGGGCATTCCGTTTTCGAATGCGCCGGGCACGGCGTACGAGTACTCGAACTTCGGCTTTGCGATACTCGGTCGCATCGTGCAGAACGTGAGCGGCATGCCGTACGCCCGCTACATCCAGCAACGCGTGCTGCGCCCGCTTGGCATGACCTCTACCACCATGGAAGCGCGCGACGTGCCGGCCAATCGACTGGCGCACGGCTATCGCTTGCAGGACGGTGCGTGGCTCGAGGAAGCGGCGCTACCAGACGGATCATTCGGCGCCATGGGCGGCATGCTCACCAGCAGCGCCGATCTATCGCGGTGGGTGGCGCTCATGCTCGACGCCTGGCCGGCGCGCGACGGCGCCGAATCGCCGGTGCTCAAGCGGTCGTCACTGCGTGAGATGCAGCAGATCGCACGCTTCAGCGGCGCTTCGGCCGCGCGCAATGCGGCCGGGGTGCTGTCACTCAACGCTGGTGGCTACGCCTACGGCCTGCGCTCGGCGTCGAACTGTCTGTTCGCGCACATCCTCTCGCACTCCGGCGGCCTGCCCGGCTTCGGCTCGCAGATGCGCTGGCTCCCCGAGTACGGCGTGGGCATCGTGGCACTCGGCAACCTCACGTACACGGGCTGGACGGGCGCAATCGATCAGTCGTTCGAGATCCTGGCCAAGAGCGGCGGCCTCAAGCCGCGCGAGCCGCAGCCGGCGCCCGTGCTGCTAGCCATGCAGAGCCAAGTCACGCGACTCGTGCAGGCGTGGAAGCAGCCGCTGGCCGACAGCATCGCGGCGATGAATCTGTTTCTCGACGAGTCCGGCCCGCGGCGCGCGGCGGCGATCGAGCAGATGTCGAACGCGGTAGGCGGCAACTGCAAAGCCGTGGGTCAGCTCTGGGCCGAGAACGCGCTGCGCGGCGTGTGGCGCATGCAGTGCGCGAACGGGGCGCTCTCTGTTGCGATTACACTGGCACCGACGGAACCGGCGCGCGTGCAGCAGTTTACGGTGGTGCCGATGCGGGCGGACGCGGTGCTGGGCGCGGCGCCGCTGTGCCGACAGTAACTACTGAACTGCTCAGTACCCAGTGAACTGAGTTCTGGCGTCAGACTGGGTATAGTGGTCAGAATTCAGCACACTTCAGTCCACAGTGCCGAGCATTTGACTGGCGGCGCGACCGTGAGTGCACCGCAATCCCGAGCGGCGCACATCACCAAGGAAATTCTCGAAACTGAGCACTGTAGCTGCTGAACTCTGACCACTATACCCAGTCTGACGCCTGAGCCTGACCGTCTGAACTCAGTCTACTGAGCCGTTCGTAGCGCCCGCACCCGCTGCCGTCTCCAAGCTTCCCACCCGTTGGCCGCCAGCAGTCCCGCCAGCAGGAAGTACACCGCGCCCACCAGCTCGAACACCAGATACGACACCACTGCCGTGATCACACCGAACACGATCTGATCGCGCGCCTTGGGCGGTGACGTGGGCGGATCGGTCACCATGAAGAACGCGAAGAACAGCGCCGCGTGCAGGTCGGGTTCCCGATACAGCTCGGCCACCTTCGCTGGATCGCCCACAAACGCGGTGAGCGTGAAGAGTAGAAAGTGCACGCCGAGAAACGCCAGCACGGCCGGCATCTTGTTCACGCGATCGGTGATGAACACGCCGGTCACGAACAGGGCGGTGAGTGCGAGAATCGGTAGCTCCGGAAGGGCGCCCCACCACGAATGCCCCGTGTCGAAAGCGAAGTAGCTCACCACCAGTGCCAGTGCCGCGGGGTTGAACACGTTGGCCGAGCGACCGCGGGCCACGTACTTGCTGAGCACACCGATGGCAGCGGTGGCAGCGGCGATCTTCCACGAGCCGAAGGGGCTGAGTACCATCGCCACCAACAGCCCCGTGAGCAGTGCGCCGCTGGGGAACGACCACGCCTTGTCGCGGTAGCGCAGAATCGGCGCGTCGATCAGCATGGCGGCGATCGCCGCCGCCGCCACACCCGGCGCCACCACCGCGAAACCGCTGTGCATACCCGCGAGCGGAATCAGCACCGCGAGCGCGATCACCAGCAGCCCCTTCGGGGTCTTGAAGAACTTCGTGAGCGAGGTGAGCGTGTTGTTCGGCATCGGCGACAGGGTCGCGACCACTTCAGACATCGATCCAATCCGGCGTTGTGTGACGAACGAGCTGCGCATCCACCAGGCACGCGCGGAGTTCATGGCGTTCCAGCAGGGCAACGCCGTCGATACAGCCCAGCACGAAGGCGGCGGTGCCCAGGGCGTCGGCCACCATCGCGGTCGGCGCGACCACCGAGGCACTGATCACATCGCGCGGCGAGGCGCCCGTACTCGGATCGAGCACATGATGTTCACCCGAAGCGCTGTCGGCCACCCGCCGCTCGTAGTCGCCCGACGTACACAGCGCGGCATCCGTAAGCGACACACGCGTGAGCAGCGCATGCGGTTCGCGCGGATGACGAATACCCACCGTCCACGGCTGCTCGGCGGCGTTATAACCACCGCAGTACAAGTCACCGCCAGCGTCGACCACGAAATTCGCCAGCGGGCGCAGCTCCTGCACCGCCATGTCGATGGCGAGTCCTTTGGCCACGGCGCCAAGGTCGAGCAACAGGGCACGCTCGAGTCGGACGGACAGCGCGGACTCGTTCAGCACCACATCGCGGTACGACACCGGCTCCTCATCACCCACACCGGAGCGCACCACTGCACCATCGCGATAATCACGATGGAAGCCGCGGGCTTCCATGCGTGCCCCTACCGTGGGGTCGAATGCCCCGCGTGTTTCCTCGGCCACCGCCACAGCAAACCGCACCGCCTCGAATAGCATCGGCGATACTTTCACGTCTACGCCGCGCGTGGCACATACGCGCCGCAGCTCGCTGCTGGCGTCGAAACGCGAACACACCGCCTCCACGCGATCAAACCAGGCGAAGGCTCGCTCAATGGCGAGATCGCGTGTGCGACGGGCGCGCGCACTGCGCTCGTGCCCGACCACTTCGATCGTGACCACCGTGCCCATGCGCGCGCGCGATGACTTCGGCGCACTCACGCGCGTGGCATCCAGCGGCAGCTCAAGTGCAGTACGACTCACTTCGCCTGCGCGAGTGCCTGCGTCACCGCGTAGTAGAACGCGTCGGAGCTCACCGTGGCGCCCGACACGTAATCCACCTCGGCCGACTGTCGCGCCACGACCTGCGGTACCAACACCGCGATCCACGAGCACGAGTAGCGCGTAAGACACTGCGAGATCACCGCGTTCGCGATACGTCCGTTCTGGATCTCGACCATCGCCTCGATGTCGCCATGTCGCGACGTGCCGCGACCGAGGTACACGCCGTCTTTGTAGGTCGTTTTGACGGCGGGCTTGGCAGTGGCGGGTGGAGCAGCCGGCGCGGCAGCCGGCGGCGCGACGGGCGCGGGCGTCGACACGGGCACCGGGGCCGTCTGCACCGGCGCCGGTGCGCTCGGCGCGGCCACCGGCGCCGCAACCACCGGCGAAGTGACCGCCACGGACACGGGCGCACTCACCACGGTCGGCGGTGCGGTCTCCACCGTCGCCACCGGTGCCGCAGGCGTGGCGGCAGCAGGCTTGGCGACGGTCGTGGCCGCAGACGACACCGGCACCGCCACCGTCGATGGCGCAGGCGCCGGTGCGCCTCCAGCCGAAGTCACCACCGTGCCCGGCGCATTCGCCGCCGGGGCGACGGACGACGGCGCGTCCACCACCGCCACCGCCGACATCGCCGGAACCGTGGCGTCCCCCGATTCACCGGCCGCCGTACGCGCTCCAGCCCCCGCCCGCGACGCACTGCGTGGACGGCGCTCGGCGCTCTCCGCCGCCATGCGATCGGCCGCCGGCTTCGTTTTCGCGAAGCCAGCCGTGTACACGATCAGCACCGCCGCTGAACCGAGGGCGACCAGGTTGTTAACGCGAGGCTTGGACACGGAGAAGGCGGGCGCGTCGGAAGGCGAGGGGGGTGAGCCGAGTATCGGTATATACGCGGCGAACGCCCGCTCTGCTGCGGGCGCTCCAACACCGCGCGTCCGGCGACACCATGGCAGCCGCCGGCGTCGCCGCTCGTTCCTTTTGCGCCTGAACGACAAACCGCGCGGACCCGTGAAGGTCCGCGCGGTCATCGCGCCGTTCAAGCAACGAGCGTATTCAACGGCTCACGCCTTGGTCAGCAACGGCACCAGCAACAGCGCCACGATGTTGATGATCTTGATGAGCGGATTGATCGCCGGGCCCGCAGTATCCTTGTACGGATCGCCCACGGTGTCGCCGGTCACCGAGGCCTTGTGGGCTTCGCTGCCCTTGCCGCCGTGGTTGCCTTCCTCGATGTACTTCTTGGCGTTGTCCCACGCGCCGCCGCCCGTGCACATCGAGATCGCCACGAACAAGCCCGTCACGATCGTACCCATCAGCAATCCACCCAGCGCCGCGCCACCAAGCACGAGGCCCACGATGGGCGGAATCACCAATGGCAACATCGACGGGAGAATCATCTCGCGAATGGCCGACTTCGTGAGCAGGTCCACCGCCTTGTCGTACTGCGGCTTCTGCGTGCCCTTCATGATGCCGGGCAGCTCCTTGAACTGACGACGCACTTCTTGCACCACCGCACCAGCTGCACGACCCACCGCCTGCATGGCCATGGCGCCGAACAGGTACGGAATCATGCCGCCAATGAGCAAGCCAATCACGACCTTCGGATCGTCGATCGAGAAGTTGACCGGGCTGCCCAGATGCGCGCCCAGCTTGCTCGAGTAGTCGGCGAACAACACCAGCGCCGCCAGCCCGGCCGAGCCGATCGCATAGCCCTTCGTGACGGCCTTCGTGGTGTTACCCACGGCGTCGAGCGCGTCGGTGATCTTGCGGATCTCGGGACCGAGATGGCTCATCTCGGCGATGCCACCGGCGTTATCGGTGATCGGACCATACGCGTCGAGCGCGACGACCATGCCCGCCATCGAGAGCATCGACGTGGCCGCGATGGCGATGCCGTACAAGCCGGCCAGATCGTAGCAGAAGTAGATCGCAGCCGCGACCACCAGCACCGGCGCCGCCGTCGACTTCATCGACACCGCCAGACCGGCGATGACGTTCGTGCCGTGTCCCGTTTCCGACGCCTTCGCGATCTGCCGCACCGGAGCGTACTCGGTGGCGGTGTAGTACTCAGTGATCACCACCAGCGCCGCCGTGAGAGCGAGGCCGATCATGGCGCAGCTGAACAGGTTCGTGCCCAGCTCACCGGGGAACATGGTGCGCGTCACGAAGAAGAACGCGATCGCCGCCAGAACACCCGACACGATGAGGCCGCGGTACAGCGCGTTCATGATCTTGCCGCCCGGCTTGACGCTCACGAAGAACGTGCCCACGATCGACGCCGGGATCGACACCGCGCCGAGCACCAGCGGATAGAGCACGCCGGTATTGCCGTAGGTGGCGAACGAGAGACCGGCCACCAGCATCGCCGCGATGATCGTCACCGCATACGTCTCGAACAGGTCGGCCGCCATGCCGGCGCAGTCGCCGACGTTGTCGCCCACGTTGTCGGCAATCACGGCCGGGTTACGCGGATCGTCTTCGGGGATGCCGGCTTCGACTTTGCCCACGAGGTCGGCGCCAACGTCTGCGCCCTTCGTGAAGATGCCACCGCCGAGACGGGCGAAGATCGAGATGAGCGACGACCCGAAGGCGAGGCCGATCATCGGCTCGAGCGCCGCGCGGATCGCTTCTTCACCCGTGCCGTTGCCGAGCACGTACATGAAGAAACCGGCCACGCCCAGCAGGCCGAGGCCGACCACGAGCATGCCGGTGATCGCGCCGCCCTTGAAGCTGACATTGAGCGCGGCGTTCAAGCCGCTCGTCGCAGCCTGAGCGGTGCGGGAATTGGCGCGCACCGACACGAACATGCCAATGAAGCCGGCGAGTCCGGACAGCACGGCGCCGATCGCGAAGCCGATGGCGGTCATCCAGCTGCCGAGGCCGAAGCCGACGGCGAGGAAGAGCACGGCGCCGACCATGGCGATGGTGGTGTACTGGCGCTTCAGGTAGGCGTCCGCGCCTTCCTGAATGGCACCAGCAATCTCCTGCATGCGCTCATTGCCGGCGGGCAGCGAAACGATCCAGCGGGCCGAGAGAATGCCGTAGGCAATGGCAATGGCCGAGCACACGAGGGCGAGGACGAGAGCGTACTGCTCGAGCACGGGGTGTCCGGGGTTATGTGAGTGAGTCAGGGGATGCCCGTACTGCGGAGCATCCCGCATATTCGTTGATGAGGGGGGATTAGACCAGTCCCCTTCCGGTGCTGGCGCGACGCCCGCACGACACGGAGATTCGTGCCGCTACCTCCCACCCTTGCCAGGATCCCCCGATGTCCCGCCGCATTTCCCTGATTGCCGTGGCCCTGCCCACCGTCGCGATCCTCGCCAGCTGCACGCTCCAACGCTCGTCGTCCAGCGCGTCGGGCGCCCTGGCCTCGTCGGCCATAGCCGATGACCACATGGCGCACATGAATGCCGCCGACCTGTCCATGCCCGCCATGCGCTCGTCTGGCGTGCAGCAGGGCATCGCCGGTCTCCCGGCCAGCACGAACACCGCGCCGGCGCGGCTCAAGGCCAGCCCGCGTCACGCCGAATGGGTGAAGATCGCGTGGGACGCCGGTTCGGCCGACTCGATCATGGCCTGGGTGGTGTATCCGGCCAGCCCGAACAGCCGGGCCAAAGCGCCGGTGGTCGTCGTGGTGCACGAGATTTTCGGCCTCTCCACCTGGGTACGCGGCGTCGCTGACCAGGTCGCCGCCGACGGCTTCATCGCCATCGCCCCCGACTTTCTCTCAAAGGTGCGCGGCGGCCCCAGCAGCGTGGAGCTGCCCGCCGACTCTGCCCGCAAGCTGATCGCCGGCGTGAACGCGGCCGACCGCAATCGCGCCATCGCCGCCGCGGCGAACTACGGCATGATGCTGCCCAGTGCGCAGCAGAAGTACGCCGTGATCGGCTACTGCTGGGGCGGGCAGACGGTGTTCATGCACGCCGTGAACGGCGGTCTCAAGGGCTTCTCGGGCGGCGTGGCGTTCTACGGCCTGCCCTACACCACCGGCGGCACGCCGGCCACGGCCACCACGGCCGCGGTGCCCGCCAGCATCAACACCGACTCCATCGCCAAGATCTCGAAGCCCGTCATGCTGCTGAACGGTTCGAAGGACGCGCGCATCGCCGCCACCATGCCGGCCCTCGATTCGATCATGAAGGCGATGAAAAAGGACTACTCGGGCACGAACTACGACGGCGCCACCCACGGCTTCCTGCGCGCGCAGGACGACCCCAAGGCCACGCGCGACGAAGCCGAAGAAGCGGCCAACCTCGCGGCCACGAAGGACGGCTGGCCCAAGACGATCGCCTTCCTGAAGAAGAACCTCGGCGTGAAGTAGTCGCCGCCTGCCGGTCTCCTGCTGCACTCGACGCGAGGCTCGTGCTTAGAGCTTCTGCGTCGACAGCAGGAGGCTGGTTTCGGAGTTGGCCACGCCTTTAATGCCCCGAATGCGACGCAACACCGCGTCGAATGTCTCCAAACTGTCCGTGCCGATTTCGGCCACGATATCCCAGCGCCCGTTGGTCGTGTAGAGCGCGTGCACCTCGGGGTAGCCCCGCAGCGTGCGCAGAATCGCATCGGATCGATCCCCCTCAATGCGGTCGCCTTCCACCGCGATCGACATGATCGCCCGCACGCGATGCGCCGCGGCTTCCGGTGTGGTACGCACCGTGAACCCCAGCAGCACGTTGTCGGCAATGAGCCGGTCGATGCGGTTCTGCACCGTGCCCCGCGACACCTTGAGCTGCTTGGCCAGCTGGGCCACCGACATGCGGGCGTTTTCGCGGAGCAACCCGATCAGGCGTAAGTCCTGTGCATCGAGATCTTTAAGCATATTGCTAAATATATCGTGCATTCTGTCAGTATATGCAGCATTTATGGTCACTCGTTGAACTTGTTGCTACCATGGCGATGCGGGCAGCTTGAAGGCATGAACGCCACCTTCGCCTCCCCCGCCCGTGCCGCCGTCAAACCGTGGACCGGCACCGTGCAGTTGATCGGCGTCCCCATGGACTTGGGCGCCAGCCGCCGCGGCGTGGATATGGGCCCGTCGGCCATGCGCCTGTCCAGCCTCACCGCGCAGCTCGAACGACTCGGTCTCACCGTGCACGACGCCGGCAATGTGCCGGTGCCCGATCGCACATCACTGGGGCACGAACCGCGCGCGTTACTCGACGCGATCACCACGGTGTGCATCGACTTGGCTGATCGCACGGCAGCGGCCGTACGCGCCGGTATCCGCCCGCTGGTGTTGGGTGGTGATCACTCGCTCGCCGCCGGCTCAGTGGCCGGTACGGCCACCGCCCTCGCCGAACGCGGACAGCGCACGGGACTCATTTGGCTCGACGCGCACGCCGACTTGAACACGCCGCAATCGAGCGTGAGCGGCAACGTGCATGGCATGCCGGTCGCGCACCTGCTGGGCTTCGGACACCGCCCGCTGCGTCAGCTATCCACGGCGATTCCGGCGGTGAGCCCGGAGCATCTCGTCTACGTGGGGCTCCGCGATCTCGACGACGCCGAGCGCGCGATGATCCGCGAACTGGGGCTGCATGCGTACACCATGCGCGACATCGACGAGCGCGGACTACGCGCCGTGATGGACGAAGCGGTGAGCATCGCGACCACGGGCACCGGCGGCGTACACGTGTCCTGCGACGCCGACTGGGTCGATCCGGCCGAGGCCCCGGGCGTAGGCACACCGGTACGCGGCGGCGCCACGATGCGTGAAGCGCATCTCGCGATGGAAATCGTGCACGACTCCGGCGCCATGGTGGCAATGGACCTGGTGGAGATCAATCCGATTCTCGACCGACAGAACCAGACCGCCGAGCTGTGCGCCGAGTTGATCGCGAGCGCCTTCGGCCGTCGGATTCTCTAAGCACGGAGTACGCCATGACACCGACCATGATGACCGCCACCGACGAACTGATCGCCCGCGAAGACGCGTGGGGCGCGCACAACTATCACCCGCTCGACTTGGTGATCGAGCACGCGGAAGGGGCATGGGTGACCGACGTGGAGGGCAAGCGCTACCTCGATTGCCTCAGCTCCTACTCGGCGGTGAACCAAGGCCACTGCCATCCGCGCATTCTGGCCACGCTGGTGCAGCAGGCGTCGCGCGTGACGCTCACGTCGCGCGCCTTCCGCAACGATCAGCTGGGCCCGTTCTGCGAAGAGCTCGCGCAGCTCTGCGGCATGGAGATGGTGCTACCCATGAACACCGGTGCCGAAGCGGTGGAGACGGCCATCAAGGCCGCGCGGCGGTGGGGCTATCGCACGAAAGGCATTCCTGATGGTCAGGCCACGATCATCGCGTTCCAGAACAACTTCCACGGACGCACGACGACCATCGTGGGCTTTTCGTCGGAGTCGGCGTACAAGGCGGACTTCGGTCCGTTCGCCCCAGGGTTTGTGTTGGTACCGTTCGGCGACATCGAGGCCGT
>CAMBRJ010000026.1 GCA_945870175.1 Gemmatimonas phototrophica | reverse complement strand
CGAATCACGGCAGACTGCGACGGGCCGTTCGGTGCGGTAAGCCCATGCGTGCGTCCGTCCTGATTCACGGCGCTGCCGCGCAGCAATGCCCAGACGGTATCGCCGTCCCGCTGTGCGTCGCTGTGGCGCTTGAGGATGAACACCAGGGCGCCTTCTCCGCGCACGTATCCATCGGCGGCCGCGTCGAACGTGCGGCAGCGGCGTTGCGGCGACAGCATCCCCGCCCGGGTGAATGCGGTGGTGAGGTCGGGCGTGAGCACGAGATTCACCCCACCAACCAGCGCCACATCACTCGTCCGGGAGCGTAGGCTTTCGCATCCCTGATGCACCGCGACGAGCGAGGACGAGCACGCCGTATCGACGCTCCAGCTTGGCCCCCGCAAATCGAACAGATACGACAGGCGGTTCGCCGCGATACTGGGGGCATTCCCCGTGGCCCCGTGGGGCTCGGCGGTGCCGCCCGCCACGGTCGCCAGGCGCAGATAGTCGCCGGTGCTGACCCCGACGAAGACGCCGGTGCGCGAGCCCGCCAATGACGACGGGGCGATGCCGGCACGCTCGAGCGCTTCCCACGCCACTTCGCAGAGCAGGCGCTGCTGCGGATCCATCAACCCCGCTTCGTGTGGCGAGATGCCGAAGCAGGCGGCATCGAAGCGCGCCACGTCGGCGAGATAGCCGCCGTCGCCGAGGCTCGCGTCGCGTGACGGTGGAGGCCGCGTGATGGCATCACGGCCATCGCGCAGCAGGGCCCAGAATGCCTCTGGTGTATCGGCGCCTGGCACCCGGCAGGCCAGTCCCACGATCGCGATCGGATCGTCCACGACGCCGTGTGTCGGCGCGTGTCCCATGGCCGGCGCTGTCGGTGTGTCCGTGAGGTACGCGGCGATGGCGTCGATCGAGGGATAGTCGTACGCGACGGTCGCTGGCACGTCGCGACCAAGCCACGCTTGCAGCTCGCCGGTCAGACCGACGGTCTGCATCGAATCGAGGGCAAACTGGCTGAACGAGGCACGGCGATCGATCGACGCCGGTGCCCGTCCGGTGTGTTGTGCAAGACGCGTGACGAGCCACTCGCTGATCGCCTCGCGCGACGGGCCGTCCCGCGTGGGTGATCCGCCGTCCGATGCGGCGACGACGGATGTTGGCCTCGTCCACTGCGCCACGGCGTCGAGTGACCCACTCACGAACTCCTGACGGCATCGCTGACGCTGCACCTTCCCGCTCGACGTGCGCGGCAGTGTCGTGGCGCGCACCAGAACGATGGCGGTCGGGGTGATCTCATGCTCGTGCACCACCATGTCGCATACGGCACGCATGATCGCGTCGTGATCACCTCGCATGAGCACACGGGGCAGCTCGACCACCACGACCAGCTGTTCTTCGGCGTCGATGTCGATGCCGAACGCGATACAATGATCGGCCAGCAGACCGGCAAATGCCGCGGCCGCGCTGGTTTCGACATCCTGCGGATACACGTTACGTCCGCGGATGATGATCAGGTCTTTCCGTCGTCCCGTGATGAAGAGATGGCCGTCGGCCCAGAACCCGAGATCGCCGGTGCGGTAGTACGCCGCGCCATCATCGTCGTGCAGTCGTGCGCCGAAGGCGTCTGCCGTGGCCGCGGGATTGTTCCAGTATCCCTGCGCGATGCTTCCACTCGCCACCCAGATTTCGCCTTCAATCGTGTCGGCGCGCACCTGACGCGTTTCCGGGTCCACGATGCGCAATTGGGCGCGGTCCCACGCATGTCCGCAGCCCACCAATTCGCGACCGTCGTGCATACGGAACGCGGGGGGAATGTGTGCGCCCTGTACCGACACGAGCAGCACCGCCTCCGCCATGCCGTAGCACGGCTGCATCTGTTCGGCGCGCAGCTGGCTCACCGCAAACGCGTCCGTGAAACGACGAATGGTGCGGGCGCGTACCGGCTCGGCGCCGTTAAACGCGATGGTCCACGCCGACAGATCGAGTGTGGCGCGCTCGTCTGGTGTTGTGGTCGCGATGCACAGCTCATACGCCGAATTCGGCGCACCGGAGATGGTGCCACGATAGGTCGACAGCGCCTGCAGCCAGCGGATCGGGCGCTGGAGGAAGGCCGCCGGTGCCATGAATACGCAGGTCGCGCCGTTGTACAATGTCGACAACAGCTGACCGATCAGCCCCATGTCATGAAACGCGGGGAGCCACCCGACGAATACGCTGGTGTCGCTCATGCTGAACGATTGCCGAGCCGTTTCGAGGTTGTGGAGCAGGTTGTCGTGCGACACCATCACGCCCTTGGGTGCTCCCGTGGAACCGGACGTGTACTGCAGAAACGCGAGCTCGCTCCCCGTGAGCGGCGACGGCACAAATGAATCGGCCACGGACTGAGCGGCGGCGACGTGGAGCACGGGAAGCGCTCGGCCGCGGCTCTCGAACGAGGGCAGCGTGGCAGCGGCAGAACTCGTTGTCAGGACGCAGGTCGCATCCGCATCGGCGATGATGCGCGCAATGCGCTCGGCACCCCGATTGCGTCGCGGCGGATAGGCTGGGACCGCGACGACGCCCGCATACAGGCATCCGAGGAACGCGCGGATGAAATCGATGCCCGGCGGAAAGAGCAGCAGTACGCGTTCGCCGGTGGCGGCGTATCGCATGACGTTCGCCGCGAGCGCTCGCGCATCCCGATCGAGTTCAGCATAGGTGCACCAGTCCGACTCATTCTCGCCATCGCCGAGGAACGTCATGCACCGCTTCTCGGGCGTGTTGCGCACGTGCCGCAGAAACGCGTCAACCAGTGACTTCGGCTCGGGTGGGTGGCTCACGACGCGGTGACGCGGCAGAAGGTGTCGGTCACGAGGCGGTCATTGTGCAGCGTCGAGCGCATCTGAAAACGGGGACTTTGGGCGGATCGATCCGCGTCGAACGTCACGATCGAGGGGTACCCTTCGACGAGATGGGACTGCCCATCCCCGGTGTGAATGAGGGGACTCACGACATGATCCTGATGCTGGAGGAACAAGGCCTGTCCGTCGGTGGTCACGGTGACGTCGCGTCTGGTGTGAAGACCCCGAAACTGACCGGCGCAACCCATCAGCGCGCGGAGCGATATCGCGGTTGGTGTGACACGAGGATATCCAAGCACCGCCATGACGTCCTGCCGTACGCGCGGCCAATCCTCGTCCTGAACGGCAACGTCCACATGCTGGCCGAGCCACAATTCTGGCAGGTCGCTCATCAGACCCATCAGCCGTGCGTAAAAGGCGCGCAGCAGGCCCATCTCCGGGCTGCGGGCGGGAGTGCCCGGGGGGGCCGCGTCCGGGGAGAGCGCGTCCGAGGTCGCGGCGTGCGCGCGGGCGAATGGGGTCTGCGCGAGCAGGGTGTGCATCACGTGGATCCAATGCGCACCGCGTTGAGCGGACACCGTTCGCAGCCACTGATCCACATCGGGATAGGTCAACTGCACTAACGTGGGCTCGAAGGGCTGCAGCACCTCCACGATGTCGCCGAACACCCGGCGAATGCGATTCTCCGGAAGCTCCATGGCGACCATTAAACCGATCGTGAGATTCACCAGCGTCCCGTCGAGCACCAGCACATCCAACCGTGGAATCGGCGCGAGCGCGCGCCATCCGGTCATGAGGGCTTCTTCGAGCTGGTCAGGCGCGAAGCGCAGCAACTCGTTCAGGTGCGAAAATCGGAAAACCGGATGATCGGGCTCTCGTTCGTGAAACCAACGCGCCGTTGTCCCTGGGGTGGTACAGCGCAGGGCCACGTGCTGAGCGATCGTTGACTTTCCGGAATACGGAGCGCCTTCGATGAGGAGTAAGCGCATATGGACGGCCCCACCGGAGCTTTTGTAACGTGTTGGCGTAATGGAAGAGGTCGCTTATATTAACATAGCGGGCGAGAAATGCCTGCCAGATATGCCGCTCGGTTTTCAGGTTTCCGATCAGGCGAGCAGGTTCACTTCATTTGGAGTTCGCATGACTGATTCGCAGATGGCGGCGAAGAACATCGTCAGCAAGTACACGCTCTATGCGGCGGGCGCCGGCTTAGTCCCGATCCCCATGCTCGACCTGGCCGCGCTGGCCGCGGTCAATCTCGCGATGATCCAGGACATCACGAAGCACTTCGGCGCCGATTTCTCGGAGGAGTGGGGAAAGAGCACGATCGCCGCACTGCTGGCCGGAATGACGGCGACGTCGGTGGCCAAGTCGGCTGGTGCCGTGAGCATGCTGCGCGTGATTCCGATCGTCGGCCAGGCGGTTGCCTCGGTGTCGATGTCGGTGTTCGGTTCCGCCGCGACCAACGTCGTGGGCCGCGTGTTTGTCGCCCATTTCGCCGCCGGCGGCACGATGTTGTCGTTCGATGTGGAGCAGGCGAAGAAGTCCGCCGCCGAGCAATACGCCAAGGGCAAGGGCGTCGTCTCGCGTCAGATCGACAAGGGTAAGAGCATGTTCTCGAAGAGCGAAGCCGAAGGCGTGGTGGTCGCTGAGGACGTGATGTCCGCCGAGATGGTCGCCACGCCCGCCTAATCCGCGGCGCGGCACGGCACAAGGAAACGCTCCACCACGGACTATCCGCGGTGGAGCGTTTCACATTGCGGCACCGCGACGGTGGCAATGTGGTCGGGAATATCATAAATGCGCTCCAGCAGCCAGCGATCGGCGGCGCCTGGTCGCGGTCGGTGCCATCGTGCCGACGAGGGGGACTGTTCGACCTGATGAACCGCCACGTCGCGCGGGTCCACGCTGAGTCCAAGTCCGAGTCCCTTCAACACCGCTTCCTTGCCAGTCCACATCGTCAGAAAGTGCCGATGCCGCAGGTCAGAAGGCAGTGCCGCCAGGAACAGCTGCTCACTCTCAGTACAGGCCATGCCGACCAGCGCACCGAGATCACCGATTGGGCGGGATATGGTCTCTACATCGACTCCGACCGGGCCATTCGGTCGAAGCGTCGCCATCACGACGCCGCTGGTATGACTGAGCGAACAGCCGGCGAGGGGATAGTCGGGGAGATAGAGCGCGCCGAGTGGGGTGCGTTCCAAGCGAACCTCGCTCGGCAGGGTGCCCGCCCACTCGGCAACCAGCGACCGCAGGACATCGCGCGCGGCGACATAGGAGGCGCGCACGGCAGGCATGGATAGCGCGAGCGCATGGCTGATCTCGTGAGCGGCGAGCCGTGTCCGCCAACGACCGTTCCGGTCCGCATCGTCGGGTGAAACAGCCCGCCATTGCCAGATCACGCCAGAGGATGCGGTGCCGCTGCCATGCACGGCCCCGCCAATACTCAACGGGAGAGCTGTATCCCAACGACCATTTTCGTGAAGGTCTTGTTGACCGGATCGACCATGCCCGAATCGTAGCGACGATTGTAGACGACGTTGACGCCGACACGGGGCGCGAGCATGCCGCTCACGGTGATCGCCCCTGCCGACTGCCGCCGGCCGGCGGTGACGGTAGCAAAGAAACTCTGCGACACGGTGACCGACGGGATCACCTGCCACATGATCGATTCATACACGCCGACACCCATGCCGTTGAGCGTGATCGACTGGCTGATCGCCAGCTGGGCGTCCTCTTTTGCGTCGGCATAGGAGTACGCGACCCCCGGCGCCACGAACATCGACAAGCGCTTACTCTTGACGACGAGACGGCCGATCCCGAGCTGCTGCGTGAACCGGAGGGCGATACTCTGCGGATGGTTGCGCTCCATAAAGGTCTGGCCGACGACGCGGTACGGCGAGGCTCCGAGATCCCGAGCCGCCGTGATGGTGAGCAAGAGATCGTTTGCCGCCGCCGGATACGGATCCTGACGAAAGTAGTTCATCTGCAGCCCCATTTTCATGGTAGAGCTGGGTCCGGAGCGCTCGAGATTGAGGCCAACACTTCTGCTGCGAATCGATCCCCCAATGTTGCCCCCTTCGGCGTCGGGCTTGGTCAGCGCGGAAAGCGCCTGGATGCCGATCTCGATGCGTGACGACCACTTGGCCCGCTTCGCACGTTGATGGCTGATCGTCGGAACAGCCGCCAGCGCACTGACCTGCTCGGTCGGACTGTCGCCGCTGATGGAGCGTACCGCCGAACGCGCCAGCCTGAGCTGACCATACGCCGAGGAAACGACCACGATGGAATCGGCGGTTTCGGCGATGAGTCGTCCTTGCAGGACCGACCCATCTTGGAGTGTCACCGTCCGTACCATGACGGTATCCGCGACAGCAGTCTGTGCCTGAACGGAGGCGCCGAAAATGGCCACCGCGACCGCGGCGACCGCGAGCGGTCGCAGTGCTTGGAGGGAATTAAGCATGGGCGAATCATACTAAAGCTCGCTTCACTTGACTAGTAAGGCTGAGTCCGGTAATCCTGCGCCATGACGATTTTTACCCGCCTCGCCGATGTCGAGACATTCCTCGACCCGGAAACTGCCGTTTTTGCGCGACGAGAGTCCCAGGTGCGCGGCTACTGTCGCAGCTTTCCGGCGGTCTTCGCCCGTGCGCGTGGCGCAAGCCTGTGGGATGAGCACGGCCGACAGTACATCGACTTTTTCGCCGGCGCCGGCACGATGAATTACGGGCACAACGAGCCGAGGATGAAGGCCGCGCTCGTGGCGTACTTGGCGGACGACGCGATGCTGCACTCGCTCGATCTGCACACGGTCGCGAAACGTGAATTTCTCGAGGAATTCGAGCGCACGATTCTGGTGCCACGTGGACTCGACTACCGGATACAGTTCCCGGGGCCCACGGGCACGAATGCCGTCGAGGCGGCGCTCAAGCTGGCGCGAAAGGTCACCGGTCGCCGCACCGTCGTGTCGTTTTCGCAGGCCTACCATGGCATGACACTCGGCGCACTGGCGCTGACGGCCAATCCGATGGCGCGCGCCGGTGCCGGTGTGCCGCTGCCGCATGTCCTGGTCGCGCCGTACGATCGGGCGGACGGCCAGACGACCGAGCAGGCACTGGCCGCGCTCGCCGCTCTGCTGGATCAGGCGGCAGCGCGAGGCGACGGCGTGGCCGCGATCGTCGTGGAGTGCGTGCAGGGCGAAGGCGGCATCAACGTGGCCTCGCCCGAATGGTTGCGTGGGGTTGCCGCCATCGCCGCGGCGCGCGGTGTCCTGCTGATCGTCGACGACATTCAGGCCGGGTGCGGGCGGACCGGGACGTTCTTCAGCTTCGAAGTGGCGGGCATCACCCCCGATATCGTGCTGTTGTCCAAAGCCATCGGTGGCATCGGCCTGCCGTTGGCGCTCGTGCTCATGAAGCCGCATCTCGACGTCTGGACGCCGGGCGAGCATAACGGCACGTTTCGCGGATTTAATCTCGCGTTTGTGGCCGCAACTACCGCGCTGCACTGTTATTGGCGCGATGATGCTCTTATGATGACCGTAAAAAACCGGGCGGCGGAGATGCACGCCGCGCTGCAGTCGATCGTCGCCATGCACCCGCACGTCGGCTTCTCCGTTCGTGGTCGCGGCATGATGCAGGGGCTGCATTGCCCAGATCCTGCCATGGCGGCCCGGATTACCCAAACGGCCTGGGCCAACGGTTTGATGGCGGAGCGCTGCGGTCCGCATGATGAAGTGGTCAAGCTCATGCCGCCCCTGACGATCTCCGACGGTGAGTTGCAGCAGGGACTCACGATTCTGCAGGCGGCGGTGCTGAACGTTCTGACGGCCGACCAGCTCGCAGGAGGCGTCGCAGCAGACGTCGTAGCCGGCGTCGCCTGATGCCGGTCGCGACCCGCGGGACCTGGCGGGCGATGCACGCCCTGACCGTCCTCGTGGGGCTCGCGTCCTGCCGTGAGGCGCCCCCGCGCACCGTCGCTGTCGCGGAGGACGAGGTGGCACTGGCCCACATCGACTCCCTGTGGATCGGACCGGGTTTCATCGGGACGGTATCCTCCCAGCGCATCTTGCGCGTGCGGGCCGAAGCGCCCGGGACCTTGGTGACGGTGCCGGTGAGCGTGGGACAGGAAGTCGCGGCCGGTGCGTTGATGGCGGTGTTCGATGATCGCAGCGCCCGCGAACGTATACAGGTGGCACAGGCCGCCGAGGCGCAGGCTGAGGCACAGCTCACCCAAGCGACGCGAGAGCTGAGCCGAGTACGCGCGCTGGTCGATATCGGGGCCGTCGCGCCGAAAGAGCGCGAAGTGGCTGAGCGCCTCGTGCTCGCCGCGCGGGCGCAAGGGGCGGAGGCGCGCGCGCAGCGGTCGTTCGCCGAGCGTGCGCTGCAGCACACTGTCATCCGCGCCCCGTTCGCCGCGGTGGTGATGGATCCCGTCGCGCGGACGGGTGATGTCGTTTCGGCGGGTATGCCCCTGTTTACCCTGGCTGATACCCGGCAGCGCACCATCGAAGCCTCGCTGCCGGCCGCCGTCGCCGCATCACTCACCGTGGGCGCGACGGTCCGGCTCACGCCCGTGGACGACGCGTCCGCTGCTCGCTCGCGTGTCGCGCCGGTGGCGTCGTCGGCCCGGATTACGAGTATCTCGCGAGTGGTCGATCCGCAGACTCAACAGGTGCGCGTCAGTATCTCCGCGCCCACCGACGGGTCGCGCCTGCTCCTGGGGCAGACGGTGAGCGGCCGAATCCCCCTCGAGTCTCGCGCCAGCATGCTCATTCCAGAGCGTGCCGTCGATCGCACGACGGATACCGCGATGGTGGCGCTCATCCGACAAGGGCGTGTCGTTCGTATGGCCGTGGCCCTCGGCCAACGCGTCGAGGATACGCACCACATCGAAGTCGTAAGTGGTCTGACGTCTGGCGACTCGATCTTGGTCGGGGAGGCACGACGGCTCGCGACGGGCACCATCGTGCAGTCCCGACGCCGTTAATCGACTGTGCGCCTTCACACGAGAACTGAGAGATCTGCGTGACGTTCTATTGGATTTATGACCTCACGAATCTGCAGCTTGCCGTCATCTCGTGCGGCGTCTGCCTGACGTACACGTGGCTTGGCGTCATCCTGGTCGGCAACGCCTTACGTCGGCACACGGAGGATCCGGCCGGCATCGGTGACTTTGTCAGTCAATATCTCTCGGTGCTCGGCTTGTTCTTCGGATTGATGCTCGGCCTGGTGGCGGTGGCGTCGTACGAAAATTACGGGAATGCCGAAAGCTCCGTCAGCGTTGAGGCGAATGAGGTGGCGATGCTATACCGCACCGTCAGCGTCTATCCGCCGCCGCATCGCCAGCTATTGCAGGGCGCGATCTACGACTATGTGGACTATGTCGTCGAGGATGCATGGCCGCAGTACCGGCGGGGCGAGATCCCAACGGACGGACCGGCACGCGTCAGCGCCATCCAGCGGCACTTGTTTGCCTTCCAGCCGACTCGGATCAGTGAGCAAGTGGTGCATGCCGAAGCGCTCCGGCAATTCGCGGGATTC
The DNA here is from genome assembly GCA_945870175.1 of Gemmatimonas phototrophica. Classification (GTDB taxonomy): domain Bacteria; phylum Gemmatimonadota; class Gemmatimonadetes; order Gemmatimonadales; family Gemmatimonadaceae; genus Gemmatimonas; species Gemmatimonas phototrophica_A. The sequence goes on along the minus strand of CAMBRJ010000026.1, from coordinate 5,953 downwards.
ACCGAAGCGACGCGCAACCGATTGGAATTTGTGAACACCGGCTTGCCGAGCATGCTGTGGCTGATTGTCATGATCGGCGCGGCCATGACGCTGGCGTTGTTGTGGTTCATCAACAACGATCTGCTCTGGGTCCGCCTCACGGCGTCGAGTGTGTTGGCCATTTACGTCGGACTCATGATGTTCTTCATCGCCGCGATGGACCATCCGTTGCGCGGTGCCTACAGCATCTCGCCCGACGCGCTGATCGAACTGCGCACGATGATGCAGGCCTACCGCCTCAATGGAGTCCCCGGCGCGTTATGACGCCGGCCGTTTCCGGATGGTGGCGAGAAGCGGCGTGACGACGGGGACGGTCAGCATGGTGCTGACAATTGCCATCAGGAGAAACGCCGTGAACATCTCGGATGTGATGATCTGCTTGTCCAGCAGAATGTTGACGAAGATGATCTCGATCAGCGCTTTCGTCTGCAGCAGCCACCCCACAATCTGCGCGTCTCCACGTGGCCAGCCAAGGACCCGAGCGGCGACCTGCGTTCCAGCAATCTTGCCACTCACCGACGCGACGAGCAGCAGCGCCGCGGCCAGGAGCACGGTCGTGCCGCCCATGGTCCACTGGGTCTTGAGACCGGTCGACAGAAAAAACACGGGCATCATCACCAACAGCACGTGGGTGCGGAGCTGATCCAGCTGCTCGAGGTTGAACCACGATTTCTCCATGACGACGCCCGCGAGAAACGCCCCGACCATAAAGTGCAGGCCGCACCAGTCCGCGCCGAGGCTCACGAGCGCCAGCCAAATAATCGCGACGTACCAGCGATCGGACGTTGGGAGTCGCGGCATCAGCGCGCGGAATCCGACGCAGAGCAGCGCGAAGATGATCAGGAACAGCAGCTGGCGTTCGACGCGGTTCCAGTCCATCAGAATGACCGCGAGCACGCCCCACAGGGCGATGTCATCGAGGCTCGCATAGCGCAGGACGCGCTGGCCGAGTGCACTCCGCAGGATCCCCATCTTTTCCATGAGCAGTACAAGAATGGGGAGTGCCGTAACGGCACAGGCCATGCCCACGCCCACGACGAACTGCCAGGCTTGCGCCTTGGGGCCAATCCAGCCCTGCTGGCGAATCAGCAGGAGGCCGGCGGCGGCACCGAACACCAGCGGCATGCCGAGCGCGAACCCCGCGGTGACCACGCTTTCTCGGCGGTGTTTCATGGCATCGTGCAGGTCCAGTTCGATGCCGGCGAGCATCACGAACAGCATGACGGCCCACCAAGCGATCCCGTTCAGCGCCTGCACCACCGGCGGCGTGAAGAGCTGGCTGTAGTACTCGGGCACCGCCGCACCGAGCACGCCGGGCCCGAGCAACACGCCGGCGATGATCTGCACGACCACGAGGGGCGCGAAATAATCCGTCCGGGCCCCTCGCCAGATGATGTAAGGAACAGCAAAGATCACGACCATCGCGATCAAAAAGAGCTCGGTGACGTTCATGATCAGGAGAGCGGGTAAGGGCGAGCGGGCGCGAGAACTTCTGAATGCATGAGCTCGTCATGATCATAAGACACCATTGTCTTCGTGCCAAGACCGGCATCCGGAGTGGAGTCGTGGAGATGGCGGCGCCTCGTGGTCGTCCACGACAGGGCCGTGACGGTATCTTTCCGATCATTGCACAGTGCGTTTGTTGTTTCAAATTCACGGACGAAAATCATGCAGATCGAGTTCTCCGGCGCCGCGCAGGAAGTCACCGGTTCCTGCCATATCCTGCGCGTGGGCCAGCGCACCGTGCTGCTGGATTGCGGACTGTTTCAGGGCAAGCGCAGCGAAAGCCGCGAGAAGAACGCCCGGCTGCCGCTTCCAGTCGACGAGATCGACGCCGTGGTGCTTTCGCACGCGCACATCGATCACGCTGGCCGATTGCCGTTCCTCGTGGCACACGGCTACAAGAACACCATCTGGGCCACCGCGGCCACGCGCGATCTCTGCGCGCTCATGCTGGCCGACTCGGCGCATATCCAGGAAAAGGACGCCGACTTTCTGGAACGGCACGGCCGACCGCACGCGGAACCGCTCTATCGTGTGGAGGATGCCACGCGCACCCTCGAGCAGATGATCGGCATGCCGTACCACAAGTGGTTCGAGGTCACCGACGGAGTGCGCGCCATGTATACCGAGGCTGGACACATCCTCGGCAGCGCGTCCGTCGTGCTGGAGCTCCGCGAAGGTGACGAATTCCGACGCGTGGTCTTTTCCGGCGATGTGGGGCGAAACGACCTCCCCATCATTCGCAACCCGGAGCCGCCCACGGGTGGCGCGCATGTCATTTTATGCGAAAGCACGTACGGCAATCGCGATCATGAATCGGTGGAGGGTGCGCGCGAGGAGCTCGGGCGCGTTGTCCGCGAAACAGCGGCGCGAGGCGGTCGCGTGCTCATTCCCGCGTTCGCCGTGGGACGCACGCAGGAGCTGGTGTACGATCTGCACCAGCTGCACCGCGCCGGCAAGATTCCGACGGTGCCGATCTTCATCGATTCACCGCTGGCGACCCACGCGACGTCGGTGTTTGCGATGCATCCGGAAGTGTTCGATCACAGCGAAGATCTGGTGCGGCACACGAACGATCTGTTCGACTTCCCGCTCGTGAAGTTCACGCGCGATGTGAACGAATCGAAGGCGCTGAACAGTATGCACGGTCCGATGGTCATCATCGCGGCGTCGGGCATGGTGGAATCGGGGCGCATTCTGCACCACCTACGCACCGGCGCCAGCGATGCGCGCAATACGATCCTGATCGTGGGCTTCATGGCCGAACACACGCTGGGCCGTCGTATCCTCGAGCAGCGGCGCGTGATCAAGATTTTCGGCGACGAGGTCGAACTGGCTGCGCAGGTGGAAGTGCTGAACGGCTACAGCGCGCACGCGGATCGCACCGAACTCCACGCGTGGCTGAACGCGGTGCGTGATGGCGGCGCGGCCGACGGGCGGGATCAACCGCACGTGTACCTCGTACACGGGGAAACGCCGGCTCAGACGGCATTCGCCGAGCAGCTTCGGGCCGATCGCTTCCTCGTGAGTATCCCGGCGCCGGGCACGGTCGTGACGCTCTAGTCCGTCGTGTGGCGCGCGCACACCGGGCCGTCGCACCGGGCCGTCGCAGCGGGCGCGCAGGCAGTAGTTTGGCAGGATGCAACGCGTTGCCCGTGGCCGGTATCGGCCCCCACTCATTCCCCGACTCATCGGCGCGGTGCTGACGGGGTGGGTGCTGTGTGTGGCTGTCATCTTCGGCTGGTCGCGACGGGCGGCCGAGGGGCGCGCGGATGCCATTGTCGTGTTGGGCGCCGCGCAGTACGGGGGACGTCCGTCCCCGGTGCTGCGAGCCCGGCTCGACCACGCGTTGGCGCTCTGGCAGAGTGATCGGGCGGCGCGCGTGGTGCTCACGGGAGGCCGTCGTCCGGGCGATCTCATCAGCGAAGCGGCGGCGGGTCGGCGGTATCTCGTGCGCCGCGGTGTGCCTACGCAAGCCATTCTGCTGGAGCCAACTGGGCGTACGTCACTGGCGTCGATGGATGGTGCCGCCGCGCTGCTCGAGGCGTGGCGTGACTCGCTGCCGGCCGCCGTGCGCGACACGATGCCACGTCGACCCAGCGTGCTGCTGGTGAGCGATCCGTTTCACATGCTCCGACTCGACGTGCTGGCGCGGTTGCAGGGGTTGCGTCCGCTGCCGTCGCCCACCCGCACCAGTCCCATTTCGGCAAACCGTGCGGTGGCGATCGAATACATGCTACGCGAGTCCATCGCGCTGCCGACGGATATCGCGCTGATGCTCTGGCTCACGCTGACCGGCGGGTCGATGAGCTCACCAACCACGCCGTAGTGCGCGGTCGCCGGCGCGGTCGCGGTCGACTATTTGACGCGGCGCGGGACTCGCACGATGCTGCCATCGGCGCGAACCTGCTGGATGTCGACATCGGGCACGAGGTCGCGATACGGTATCCCTGAGGTGGCGTCGAAGCCGAAGCCACTGCGCAGTGCCGCCGTGAGTGAAAAGGCATCGGCCGCGGCAATGTTCACGAGATAGCCAAGATCCTGCAGCGAGCCCACGGTGATGCGGCTGAGCGGTTGCACCTGGTTCACCGCAAAGCCTTGCATGAGCTCGCGCTGCATGACCGACGTGCGCCAATGCGAGTTGATCGTGCCGGTGCCGCCGGTATTTTCCACCGGCACCGGATTGCCGGAGTACGTTGCGGTGTTGATCGCGGCGAACTGCGCGCGCGCGGCGGTGCCCACGTAAAACGGGTCGCCCACGGTCGAGATGTCCAGCAGGGCGCGCCGGAAATTCCAGATGGTGCCGATGCCGAGCACGTGCCCAATTTCGTGGAGCACGACCTTCTCGAACTGCCCCCGCGCCACGAGCTGACTGACGTCGAGACTATCGAACTCCATGAAGCCCAGAAACGGAATCGCATTGCCGTTCACGTAGCATGGGCTGGCTTGGCCAAGGATGTTGCCGGCACCCGGCGTTCCAGGCCCGTCGATGGAGTCGATGCGGGCAAAGATGATCATGTTCTGCACCGTACCGGTGACGGCCGGCGTCCAATCGCTGCAGGAATTCGCCGCGGGTCCCGCCGGAATATTCACATTGTTGACGGTGCCGATGCTTCCCACGATGACTTGCCGCCACTTGGCGACCGCGTTGGCGAAGGCGGTCCGTACCGGCAGCGACGCCTCACCGATAAACCGCACGTCCACATTGAATGCCGACGTGGTGACTGTGGTGGTAAACGTCGTCGACTTGTTCGGAATCGCCGAACTAGTGGCCACCAGTGTCTGCGTGCTCGCCGTGCCCAGGCGCCAGCTGCCCACGAACGCGGTGCCGTTGGCGGGGTCGGACAGCACGGTGCTGCCGGTCACCGTGCCCGAGTTCGGGCCTGGGGTGAACGTGACGGGTACGGTGCCGACCGGATTGCCGTAGGCGTCGACCACGCGCACTCCGGGCGGAGTGCCAATGTTGATGTTTGCGACACCGGCCTGATTATCCCCGACCACGCGCAGCAGATCGGCCGGCGGTCCGGCGAGTGCGTTGACGCTGAACACCGCGGGATTGGAGCCGACCGCCGTGGCCGTCACGATCTGCTGCCCGATGGCTCGGCCGATGGTCCAGGCGCCGACGGCGGCGATGCCGAGCTCGTTGGTGGACTGTTGCGCGCCAACTAGCACCCCGTTGCCCTGCACGATGGTGAACAGCACGGCAGCGCCGCTGATGGGGTTACCGTACTGGTCTTCCGCGCGCACGGTGGGCAGCGACGGCACGGGTGTGTTGACCGGGGCTTGCTGGTCGACCAGCGTGACCGGCGTGAGCCGCGACAACGGACCGGGATTCGCCGTCGCGGTAAAGGTGACGGCGGCGATGCCATCGGCCGTCGCCTGCAGCGTCTGCTGGCCGGAGGTGGTGCCGAGCGTCCATCCGCCCGACGACGCCTCGCCACTGGCGGTGGTGCGCACCGAGTCGTTGATGACCTTGCCGCCGCCGCTCGCGATGCGCCAGCGCACCATGACATTCTTGATGCCCTTCCCCTTGGCATCGGTGACCCGCACGGCCGGAACGGCGGCCACCGTAGCGGCCACCGCGGCCGACACGGTGGTGCTGGCGGTGGCGGTCGCCGCACTGGGGACCTGTGGGTCACTGCCGCAGCCGACGAGCACCCCGAGCGTTCCGACCAGCAGGACGGCTCGGCGATTGGAAAACGTCATAGGAGAAACTGGGAGGAGAATTGGTGGCCGGCGATCATGATCGGTTCGTGTGCGTGGGGTTCCGAGTTTCGTGACCAGCCCCCCAATATTGAACCATGCGCATTCCAGTCGAGAGTTATCACCTCCCGAACGGCCTGCATGTGGTGCTCTCTGAGGATCACACGGCGCCGATCGTCGCGGTCAATTTGTGGTATCACGTGGGTTC
>CAMBRJ010000025.1 GCA_945870175.1 Gemmatimonas phototrophica | reverse complement strand
GGTGACTTCGGTACCACGGCCCGGTACCGACGAAATGGTCGCCGTCCCACGATGGCGACGGGCGATGCCGTACACCTCAGCCAACCCCAGCCCGGAGCCTCGGGAACCCTTCGTCGTAAAGAACGGCTCGAACGCTCGCTCCCGCACGTCCGCGCTCATCCCGACACCGGTATCGCGAATCGCGAGACAGGTGTCGGGTCCCTCCTCGAACGTGCGCATCGTGAGCGTCCCGCCTTCCGGCATCGCGTCGACGGCGTTCTGCACCAGATTCAGCAGCGCTGCACGGATGTCGCCCGGAAGCCCACGGGTGCTGGCCTGCGGTGCGAACTGCCGGACGATCTGGATCTCCCCGCTTTCACTCGACCGGCGCATGCGCATCGGCTCGGTCAGGTCGAGCACCTCTTCGGCCAAGACCGACAGGTCGAGCGCTTCGTCGCCGCCGGCATGCACCGGTTCCTGGCGGATGAAGCGACCCACCCGTGACGCCGTCGCGGCGGCGATCTCGGCCGCCTTCTGAATGCGATTGGCATAATCGCGCACCGCATCAGGCGACTCGGCGTGATGCCGCAGCAGATACGCCGCGGCCATAATCGGGTTGAGCGCGTTGTTCACATCGTGCATCACACCGGCGGCCAGCTGCCCCACGGCCGTGAGGCGACGCTCACGCAGACGGTCTTCCTGTGAGGCGATGAGCGCGCGCGACCGTTCTTCGACCAGGCGGTCGAGATGCTCGCGTTCGTGCGTGACCTGTTCCTGCAACTCGGCCTCGCGTGCTTCGTGCTCGTGCAACTGCCGCGCGAGCCGCTCACGATCGGTCACGTCACGATCGAGCAGCACGACACCGGTGACGTGGTGCTGTTCGTTGCGGATCGGCGAGGCAAACGCCTCGATCACACGGTTCGTCCCGAGCCGACGGACTTCGAGGAGCTGACGCTGGACGACATTGCCCGAGAGCGCGCGCATGGCCGGTGAGTCGAGAAACGACAGCGGCCGATTGTTGACGATATCATGCGGCGCATCACGCTCCCAGACCTCACGCACCGTGGTCGGTGGACGCGACGCATGCTCGAGATCGGCGATCGCATTCGCCTGCAGAATGCGCCCCGCCACGTCGGTGATCCGAACCGAGGACGGGCTGAGAGACAGCAACGCGGACAGTTCGCGATCGACGCGCGCCGAGACCGCGCGCTGTTCGTCGCGGCCCGTCACATCGGTCGCCGTGAGCAGCAGCAACTCACCGTCGAACGGCACCGCGCGCACGTCGACGAGACGCCCCTCACGACTGAGTGGAATGCTCTGCGTCACGGGGGCATCGCCCGCCGCGACCGCCGCGAGCAGGGCGGAGCCGGCCAACCCCAGCGGCAGCAGCACCACGCTCCACGATTGCGACGTCAGTGGCGCGCGAGTATCGACCACGAACCATTCGCGACCCAGCGTATTGACGGCGTACAGCATCCCCGTGCGCAAGAAGAGCGCAGCCGCCAGCGGCAGTGCCTCGAGCAAAGCCGCCGCACGCGCCGGATCGGGCGTGTCGGGTTCCGCAGGTCTCGCCTGATCAATCGAACTCGGGTCGGTCATCCTCTCGCCGCTCGCATGCTGTCGCGACCCACGCGCGACGGCGTTGTCGCGGATCGGGGCACTCCAACACTTCAGAATTCGGGGCATCCTGCGATCACAACACTAGCGACGGTTGATCCCAGCGGTCAAACCGACGAGTTGCTTTCGTTAGCAGACTCAGCAGCGTGATCACCGTTCAGCCTGTAGCTTGGTGACATGTCTATTCCGTTTCGCACCACACTTTGGCGGGTCCTGCTGATTCAGGCCGTCACTCTGGCACTGCTCTGGCTGCTGCAGGCGCGTTACACCCTGCTGCCCCTCTAGGCCCATATGCATTGGATCAATTGGGCCATCGTGGCGGTGTACCTCGTGGTCGTGGTCTTCGACGGGCTTCGTCGAACGCGCGGCACGACCAACATCGAAGGGTACTTCCTGGCGAACCGCAGCCTGCCCTGGTGGGCCGTTGGCCTCTCGGTCATGGCCACACAACTCTCGGCCGTCACCCTGATCGGCACCACCGGCCAAGGCGCGACTGACGGCCTGCGCTTCGTGCAGTTCTACTTCGGACTGCCGATCGCTATGGTGATTCTCGGCGTCACCATCGTGCCGTTCCTGCACGGAGCCAAGGTCTACACGGCGTACGAGTTCCTCGAGAAACGCTTCGACGCCAAGACGCGCTCACTGACGAGCTTTCTGTTCCTGCTCTCGCGCGGCATGTCCTGCGGCACGATCATCGCGGCCCCGAGCGTCGTCCTCTCGGCGATCTTCGGCTGGGACATTACGTGGTGCGTGGCGCTGATCGGCATTCCGACGGTCATCTACACCGTACTGGGCGGCGTGCAGGCGGTCACGTGGGCCGACGTGAAGCAGATGGTCGTGATCGTCGGCGCCCTGCTCGCGATCGTGGTCGTGTTGATCATGCGCATGCCCGTTCCGCTCGACAACGCCCTCGAGATCGCCGGCGCCACGGGCCGGCTGCGCGTCTTCGACTTCTCGTTCAACCTGTCGGAGACGTACACGTTCTGGTCGGGCATCCTCGGCGGCACGTTTCTCATGCTGTCGTACTTTGGCACCGACCAGAGTCAGGTGCAGCGCTATCTGGCCGCGAAGTCGGTCGGCGAAGCGCGCAGCTCGCTGCTGATGAGCGCCTACTGGAAAATCCCGCTGCAGGCGCTGATCCTGCTGATCGGTGTGCTCGTGTTCCTGTTCTACACGTTCACGCCGGCCCCAATGCTGTTCAATCCGCAGCACAGCGCGCAGGTGCGGCAACAGGAGCCGGCCACCTTCGCCGCGCTCGAGGCGCGTTACACGACCGCCATCACCCAGCGCACCGCCGCCGCGCGCGAAGCGTCGACCGAGATCGACAACGGCGCCGACGCGGCCACCAAGGGTGCGCTGCTCGCCTTCCGTAGCGCGGACTCGTCGGTGAACGTGGTGCGCAAAGACGCGCTGGCCGCCGCTGGCCGCGTCACGGGCGAAGCATCAAAGGACGTGAACTACATCATCCCGCGCTTCGTACTCGATCACCTGCCGCTGGGCTTCGCCGGTGTCTTCCTAGCCGCCGTGCTGGCGGCCGCCATGTCGAGCATCGCCGCCGAACTGAACTCGCTCTCCACGGCGACCGTGGTGGACTTTTATCAGCGCTGGTTCAAACGCGAAGGCACCGACGCGCACTTCCTGTTCGTGTCGAAGGCCTCCACCGCGGTCTGGGGCGTGTTCGCCTGCGTGGTGGCCGTATACGCCGCCAACCTCGGCTCACTCATCGAAGTCGTGAACCGGTTCGGGTCGTTCTTCTACGGGTCGATTCTGGGCGTGTTCATTCTGGCCATGATTCCGCGCACGCGAGCGTTCGGTGCCTTCGTGGGTCTACTCAGCGGCATGGCCGCCGTAGCCGCGGTGTCGTTCGGCGTGCCCAGTGTGAGCTTCCTGTGGCACAACGTGATTGGGGCGGTGGTGGTGGTAGCTGTCGGCTCCGTGTTGAGCCTTGGCGATCGCAAACTGCAAACGGGCACTCTGCAGACCGACAAACTGTAAACTCCCTAGGTAACAGGGGGGAGTGTATCAGGGGGCAGGAAGCAGGTGAACCGCGCGTGGTTCCTGCCTCCTCTTCCCTGATACCCTCCCCACTGCTTCCTAGGGAGTAAAACGTTCAGTGTCGCAAATGCCCGTGTCGCTACATTTTTGGCGGCTGAACCGTTGGCTGTCCATTAATGAGATTCGCCAGTATCCGCGCCGCCCCCGGCACGCCGTTCGGCAACTGCCGGAACAGGGCGAGCGTGACATACACGTAGCGCCCCTTGCCCAGCGGAGCCACGAGCAAGCCACCCTGTTGCACCGGTTCATTCGGATCGTTCATGGCCAGCAGCGGCGTATAGCGCTTGTCGAACGTGCTCGGCATGTACGTGGCGCGCTCCTGCGCCCAATCGGCCCAGTCGGCGGCACCGATACGATTGGGACCCACCAGCAGCGGGTGCGTGGGCTGCAATACCGTCACCGGTGCCTGCTCCATCGTGACGCGCGCCGCTGGGCGGCCCCACTGCATCGGATACGGCACCACACCCGGGAATCGGTTCATGTCCTGCGCGCCGTACTGCACGACCAGCGTGCCGCCCTTGTTCGCGTAGTCGAGCAAACGTGCATTGTTGCGCACCAACACGTCGCTCGCCTCGTACGCGCGCGGACCGACCACGATACTCGTGAAGCGCGATAGATCTGTGCTGGTCAGCATCGACGGTTCGATCTTCTCCACGGTGATGTCGAGCTGCTCGAGCGCTTCGAGCCCCGTGTCACCGCCCCCCTTCACGTAGCCCACGCGAGCGCGCGGCGGGAGCTTCACATTCACCGCCGAGAGGTACATCCCGCTCGCGCCGTACAAGCGCATGGGCGTGATGTGGTCGTAGCGGATGTCGAACACGCTGCTGGTGCTCAGGGCGCCTTCGTGCAACGCCAGCGCGACGAGCTCGAGACGTCCTTCCTTCACCATGCCACGCACGCGGAAGGTGAGAATCGTGGCGCCATCGGGACCCAACACGCGTTCGCGTTCCACCGAGTCGGCTTTGAGCCCCTCGGGGAGCTCGAGCTTCACCGTGACCTCCGCGTCGTGCGGGTACGACGACTGGATCCGCACCGGCACGAACCGTTCAACCGGCACGCCGGCGCGTATGTACTCCATCGTGCTGCCGAGATTCACCGTGATGCCGGGAACCGCCGACACCGGCACCTGCTGATCGCCCTTGATCGGATCGGCGAAGCGGTACACCACCGGTTCATTCACCGTCACGCTTTCCCCGGCGATCACCAGTCGCGCCTGCACCATCGTGGCGCGCTGTTCCTGCTGCTGCGCTTCGGTGCGCGCGTCGATCGGCGCCTGGAACCAATCCTGTTGCTTGCGACCGTAGGCGCGCCACCACGGGGAGTTGGCCTGGAACGCCACCGCCCAGCGATTCAGCACCGCCGCGCTGTCGGGGCTGATCGCCACGTCGCCGGCTTCACCCGGACGCAAGCCCAATCCCGCCACTGACGCGTTCAGCAGCTGCACCGCCGCTCGTCCGCGATTGAACACGGTGATCGTGACCGGCAGCGAATCGTTCACCGCAATCTTCACCGCCTCGCGCACCGGAAAGGTGGCGCGCGGGGCCGTCGCTTCCACGGCGACACCCGCGGCCAACACCAGCGCGCGCTCAGCGCGATCGATCGTGGTCACGAGCGCATCCCACAGCGCCGGCGGCGCTTCGTCGGGCGAGCGGCTCGACAAACTGGAGGGCGAACCCGGACGACCGGCGATCAGAATGCCGGGGCCGCGTCCTGTCGCGTTGCGCACCGTGCGCAGCTGTCGCAACGCCTGCGCCAGCGGGGTCACGATCGGAGTCGGATCGTCGGCGCGGTACATCGCGCGCACGGCGGTGATGGTGCGCAACGCCGAGTCGAGCATGGGCTGCGCCGTGGCCGGCAGCGTGGCTCGCAGCGCCGTCCACGTGGTATCCACCCCATCGAACAACGACTGCTCGCTGCGTGCGTTCTCCGGTCCCACGCGCGACGCTTCACGCGAGAGATATCCGAGAATCGTGCCCTTCTTCTGCAGCACGCCGAAGCCTTGGCTCTTGTGCTGCGACCGGCTCTCGGCCGCGATCTCGTAGTAGCTGCGTCCCAACAGCGCGTCGTACTCGCCCACATTCACGCGCAACGTGGCGGAATCGGGGGCCTGTCGCGCGCTGCGATAGAACTTCTGCGGCGTCCACGGCAAGCCGAACCCCTTCACCGGAAAGCGCACCGTGTCGGCGGCAAGATCGTACGCTTCGCGCGCCAGCAGCCCCGACACCTGATGATGTCCATGTCCGTCGCGCGTGGTGCCGCTGAAGAAGGCGACCATCACATGCGGACGGAACGCGCGTACCACACGTACCACGTCGCCGAGAATGGAATCCTTGGGCCAGTGCGTGTACGTCTCTTCGGCGTTCTTGCTGAAGCCGAAGTCGTAGGCGCGTGTGAAGTACTGGCGCCCGCCATCGATGCGACGTGCCGACAACAGTTCCTGCGTTCGGATCGCGCCGAGCGCTTCGCCCAGTTCGTTGCCGAGCAGATTCTGTCCGCCATCGCCGCGCGTGAGCGAGAGGTACGCCGTTTCCACGTGGCGACCCTTGGCCAGCCACGCGATGAGCGGCGTGTCTTCGTCGTCGGGGTGCGCCGCCACCGTGAGCACACGGCCCGTGGTGCCAACGCCGGCGAGGGTGGAACCGAGGGCCGCGGCGCCGCGGTCGAGCGTCACGTTCTGCGCCGACATGGCCCGCCCACCAGCGACAAGCGCCGCGGCAATAGCCGCGGCGCTCATCATCATCTGGTGCATTCGTGTGCGCCGAAGCGCGTTCACTGACCCACCTTCATCGTTGCACGCTCCGCGGCCACTTCGCCGGTATCCATGACCATCGCGATGATGCGGGCCTGCTCGGCCTGGTGCGCATCCATGTAGCCTTCCGCCGGACTCGCGCGCTCCGGACGACCCACGTAGCGCACACCCACCGACGCACCCGCCGACGCGCGCAAACGCGGCTGCACGTATGTCCAGGCGCCCTGATTCTTCGGCTCTTCCTGCGCCCACACGACCTGCTCGATCACGGGATATAGATCCATGATGCGCACGATCTCTTCGTGCGGCCACGGATACAGCTCTTCCACGCGTACCAGCGCCACGTTCGGATTGCGCGTGGCCGCCAGCGACATGTCGTAATACAGCTTCCCGGTGCAGAATACGATGCGACGCACATCGTCGCGATGCTGCGACGCGATGGGATCGTCGATCACCGACTGGAAGCCACCCTGCGACAGCTCTTCCAGCTTCGACGCCGCCTGCGGCAAGCGCAGTAGCGACTTGGGCTGCATGCAGATGAGCGGACGACGCGAGGTCCGCAGCGCCTGACGACGCAGCAGGTGGAAGTACTGCGCCGGCGTGCTGCAGTAGGCCACCGTGAGGTTGCCTTCGGCGCACATCTGCAGGAAGCGCTCGAGACGCGCGCTGGAATGCTCCGGCCCCTGTCCTTCATAGCCGTGCGGCAGCAGCAGCACGACGCCGCTGTCCTGTCCCCACTTGGCGCGGTCGGCCACGATGAATTGGTCGATGATCGGCTGCGCCACGTTTACGAAGTCACCGAACTGCGCTTCCCACAACGTGAGCGCATCAGTGGCGACGGTGCTGAATCCGTACTCAAACGCCAGCACGGCGGTCTCCGAGAGCGCCGAGTTGAAAATCTCGAACACCCCCTCGGCGCCCGGTAGATGGGCGAGCGGCGCATACTTGCGGCCGTTCTCGCTGTCGCTGAGCACCGCGTGACGATGCGAGAACGTCCCGCGCTCCGCGTCCTGACCCGTGAGGCGCACCGACATGCCGTCGATAAGCAGCGTACCGAACGCCAGCGCTTCGGCGTGGCCCCACTCGATACCACCCTGCTCGCCCATCGTCTCACGACGACGCTCGAGCTGCTTGGCCAAGCGCGGATTCGGCTTGAGATCGGCCGGCCAGGTGAGCAGCGCTTCGTTCACATATTTCAGCTTCTCGACCGCCACGTTGGTGGCGACAGCCTTCGGCGCAGACGCCGGCTCGGCTGGCCACGGCGCGTGCTGCTCGCTGCCCAGCAGCGACTGCTTGAAGCGCGAGTGGATCTCCGCGTAGTTCTGCGACACCGCCTGCTCGACCTCGGCCGCTTCGGCCTCGGTGATCACGCCCTCGGCCACCAGCCGACTGGCCCACACCTGCGGCACCGTGGGGTGCTTGCGAATGCGCGCAGAGCGCGTGGGCTGCGTGTACATCGGCTCGTCGCCTTCGTTGTGCCCGTGGCGACGATAACCCACGAGGTCGATCAACACGTCCTTCTTGAACGTGGCGCGATACGCGCACGCCAGACGCACCGCCGTGATGCAGGCCTGCGCATCGTCGGCGTTCACGTGGAAAACCGGCATCTCGAAACCCTTCGCGAGATCCGACGCGTAGTGCGTGGAGCGGGCATCGGTCGGGTCGGTGGTGAAGCCGACCTGGTTATTCACGATGATGTGAATCGTGCCGCCAGTGCGGTGCGCATTCAGGTGCGAGATGTTGAGCGTTTCGGCCACGACGCCCTCGCCCGGAAACGCCGCGTCGCCATGAATGGCGACCGGCACCACCGCGAGTTCGTCTCGCTCACCCATGCGGCCCGGCACACGCTGCAACGCGCGCACCATGCCTTCGATCACTGGGTTCACCACTTCGAGGTGCGACGGATTGGGTGCGAGACGCAGCGTGACCGCCTTGCCGTCCACGTCCCGCGAGCCGACGAAGCCCATGTGATACTTCACGTCGCCCGTCGCGTTGCCATCGACGTGATCGTGACGACCTTCGAACTCGGCGAACAGGCTTTCGAACGGCTTGCCCATCACGTTCGTGAGCACGTTTAACCGACCGCGGTGCGCCATGCCGATCACGATTTCCCGTGCGCCCGAGCGTCCCGACTCGCGAATCACTTCGTCGAGCATCGGGATCAGCGTGTCGGTGCCTTCCACCGAGAAGCGCTTATACCCCTGATACGCCCGACCGATGAAGCGCTCGAGCCCGTCCACCTGATTGAGGCGACGCAGCGTCTCCTTCTTTTCGTCGGCCGTGAGATCACGCGTAAGCACACCATCGCGGAACGCGCGCTGAAACCAGTCGCGCTCTTCATCCACTTCGAGATGCCACACTTCCCAGCCGATGCGACCCGCGTAGACCTCGCGTTTGCGCGCGATCGCGTCGGCGGCGGTCGCGAAGCGTGCGTCGCCCAGCGCCTCGCCGGGAATCGCCTGCAGGTCGGCCTCGGTCAGCCCCCAGTACGCCGGGCTCAGATCCTCGGCGCCAGGAGGCGGCGTACCAAGCGGATCGAGCTGCACGGCGTAGTGGCCGTAGCTGCGGATGGCCTGCTGCAGCGAGGCGGCCGCGGCCACTTTCCTGAGGAACGCGACGTCGTAGGTCGCGCTACCGGCCGAAGCGGCCGATGGCGCAGCCGACGAGCTGGGCGCACCCTGCCCGAACAGCGACTCGGCGATGCGGAAGTACTGGCGCCACGTCTCGTCCACACTGGCGGGGTCGTGACGATAACGCTCGAATTGTTCGGCAAAAATGCCGTCGTTGAAAACGCTCGTGATGGCAGCGGTCATAATCTTCGAATGTAATGGCGGGTTCTCGTGCACACAGGTGAGCAGTGCACTCCGTAGCCCGTGGCGTTCGCTCAGTGCGTCACCGGCACGACGAGGGTGAACACCGACCCTTCGCCGGGGCGCGACACCACCTCGATGCGCCCGCCCAGCATGGTGGCGAGACGGCGGGCGATGTAGAGCCCCAGTCCGGTCCCCCGATGCCGACCGGCTGTCACGTTCTCGATCTGGGAGAAGGGGCGAAAAAGCCGTTGCATGTCGGTGGGCTCGATGCCGATGCCGGAGTCGCGTACGGCAAACCGGACGGTGGCGGCGCCGTCGGCCAGCGGAGAGCCGCGAGTGACGCGCACCGACACGGCGCCCTCCTCGGTGAACTTCACGGCGTTCTGGCAGAGATTGAGCAGGATCTGCCGCACCCGGGCCTCGTCGGTGTGCATCGACGGCAGCCCCGGCTCGAGGTCGATCGAGCACTCGATCCCCTTTTCGCGCGCCAGCGGTTCGATGAACGGGTGCAGCGAATCGAGCAGTTCGGGCACGCGGACGGTCGCATGGCGCGGCGTGAGCCGATCGGCTTCCAGCGAGGCGTAAGTGAGGATATCCTCGATGAGCGAGCCAAGGTGCCGGCCCACCGTGCGCAGCCGCATGACCACGTCCTGCTGTTCCGGCGACAGCGGGCCGAGGATCTGATCCTCCAGAAGCTCGTGATACCCCTCTAGTGCCGTTAAGGGGGTACGAAGCTCGTGCGATAGTGTCGCTAAAAGGCTGGCCTTGGCGGCATCGGCTGATCGGGCGTCTTCCAGCAATCGGGCCTTCCAGAGCGCCAGCGCGGCGAGGTCGGCCATGACGCCAAGGCGTTCTTCGTCGGCGCCGTCGAACTGGGGGTGACCGGTGTCGCGCGAAATGGACAACACGCCAAACAGCTGCCCGTTGGCCAACAGCGGGAGCAGCAGAATCGGTCCGATGCCCAAGCGTGGCAGCAGCTCGGCGAAAAACGGAGAGCTGGCATCGGGCGACAGGATGGTGATAGCCCGCAATTCGTTGGCGACCCGCCCGGTGACCGTGCCCTCAAGCGGGAAGATCATGGACAGCAGGTCATTTGCTCGACCGGCGCAGGCCACATATACGCCATTATCGCCACTTAATTCCGCCACGGCAGCGCCACTCGCGCGTCCGCGCACCATGGAGAGCTGGCAGAGCGTTTGGAGCACGCTCTGTGAATTCGTTTCCGCGGCGAGCGCGCGGGCGACTTGGCGGAGCGTGCCGAGCTCCTCTGTTTTCCGATAGTCGGAATAAAGGAGATCTTCCGTGCTGGCGGGAAAGTGCGCCGGATCGTGAGGACTGTGCATCCGGGAACTCTGCACCGTCGCGCGTCGCTTGGGGAGCGATGCCATCAAGAGAATCCAAACGCCCGCGCGACGGCGGCGTGCGCGGGAATGGCGTGAACGGCCACCCCGATAAACTGTGTGCCCGCTGCGGCCGGCCCTTCAGCTGGCGCAAGAAGTGGGAGCGCGACTGGGAGAGCGTGCGCTACTGCAGCGACAAGTGCCGAATGGGCAAGGGCGCGGGGTAGCGGCCGCGCGCGCTAACGGGCCGCCGGGACGTACTCGACGTCCCGAAGCCCTTCGAAGTCGGCGTCCTGCGTCCAGACGACGGCGCCAAGTTCGCGCGCGATCGCGTACACGATGCTGTCGGCCAGCGGCAGTTTGTGTTCAAGTCCCAGCGAGGCCGCTCGCAGCGCCAGCGTCGCGTCAAGATCGACCACGCGCCCCTGCTGCATGACGGCGATCGCCTGGAGCGCGTCGCTCTCGCCTCGCTGGCGAGCGATCACCTTGAACACTTCCAGCAGGCAGATCGCCGGCGTCACCAGCCGCCGCTCGTCTTCGATGGCCGCGGCAAACTTTCCCGCATTCGCCGTGTCGGCGAAATAGGCGAGCCACGCCGACGAGTCGACCACATTCAACTTGGATCGAGTGACCATGGCGCGATCCTACTCGCGATCAGCGTCACGGTCCACACCACTGTCGATGCCGCGCACGAATCCGCGCAGACTCCGCGCGGTCCGCAATGGGATCAGCTCGACGCGATCGCCGTACACGATGGCCTGAACTTTCTGCCCAGGTTCCAGCTGGAGCCGCTCGCGAACGCTCCGCGGAATCACCACCTGATACTTGGGCGAAATCGTGACCACGTCCATTCGTCCCCCGTTTCTCATATCGATCGAACTATCGTCATACGAAAGGTAGATCGATAGCACTTGTTCGGCAACGCTCTACTTCATCACCGGCGTCGCCCCGCCCGGCCACAGCGGCCCCAGCCCAGCCATCAGTTCGGCCATCACCCCAATGCCGTCCCACAAATTGCCGATGCGCAGGTTCTCGTTGGGCGCGTGCTGACTGTTGTCGGCGTTCACCGTGGGCACCGTAATTACCGTAGCGCCGAGCTGCTCCACGAAGTGAAACAGCGGCAGCGATCCGCCCAGCATCGGCATCACGAACGGCTCGCGGCCGTACGCGCGGCCCATCAGCGTTTTCACCGCGCGCACGGACGGCAGCGTGGACGCCACGCGCACGCTGGTGTAGCCACCGCCGCAGCCCAGATAAGCGAGATGGGCGCGATCGGTGCTGCGCGCGGCGGCATTGGGGTTGGTGGCCACGGTGTAACCCAGCGACGTGAGATGCCGCGTGACCAATTCGCAGATGCGCGTGGGTTGCTGGTCGGGCACCAAGCGGAAATCGATGGACACACTCGCGCTGGTGGGCACGGCGTTAGCCGCCCCGCCACCCACTTCACCGGTGCGAATGCCGCGGATGTTGAGCGCGGGCAGCATGATGCGCTCGCCCAAGGCGGCGTTGTTCGCTTCGGTGCGCGCGAGGCCCAGTGAGGTGCGCAGCGAGTCGTCGGTAGCCGACAGCGCTTTGCCCAACGCACGATCGCCGTCGGCAATGGCCGGCACGTCGTCGTAGAAGCCAGCGATCTTCACTCGGCCGTCCATGTCGCGCACGCTCGCAATAAAATGCGCCACCGCCACGCCGGGGTTGGGCGCCCAGTTGCCGTAGTGTCCGCTGTGCAGGGCGCGGTTCGGGCCGTAAAAGGTCACGTCCACCCCCATCACGCCGCGCACGCCGAGCACGAGCTGTGGCGCACCGCTCACGTGGGCCGGGCCGTCGAAGAACAGCCACGCGTCGGCCGCCAGCACCGCTTTGTGCGCCTTGAGCAGGTCGCCCAGGTGCGCCGAGCCGGCTTCTTCTTCGCCTTCCAGGAAGAACTTCACATTCACCGTGGGCGCTTTCTTGGCCGCCTTGAGCGCATCGAGCGCAGCCAGCATGGCGATGATCGGGCCCTTGTCGTCGCTGGCCGATCGCGCGCGGATGCGCACGGCAGGATCGATGGTGTCGCCCTTGGCCGGCAGCGGCACGGCGTCGGTGGCCACGCTGTTTTCGTAGCGACGCAGTTCGGGGGTGAACGGATCGCCGTTCCATCCGCCCCCGGCCACCGGCTGTCCGTCGTAATGCGCGTACATCACGATGGTGCGCGTGGCACCGGGCGTTTTCAGTTCGCCGAACAGGGCGGGGCTACCGCCGGTGGGCGCGACGAGGGGCCGCATGGCGACGCCGCGCTTCGCGAAGGCCGCCGTCAGAAACTCGATGTTGCGACGGATGTTCGCCGTGTCGGAGGCCACGTTGGGAATGGCCATCAGGGCGAACGCTTCGTCGAGGATCTCGCGCTCGTGGGCCTTCCGCCACGCGTCAACGGCGGGGCGGAGTTGCTGGGCTTCGAGCGGCGCGGCAGCGAGAGCGGCGAGGGCGACGGACGCCGCGAGAGTACGACGGAGAGAGGACATCTTGAAAGCTGCGGGCTTGATGGCTGCTACGACAAGTGCCGGCGCTGACGATCGAAAGCTCTTTGGTTCACGCGAAGGGCGCGAAGGGCCGCGAAGGGGGCGAAGAACAGCAAAAGAAAAAAATGTTGTTGCTGTTCTTCGCGGCCCTTCGCGGCCTTCGCGTGAACCTACCGTCTATCCGCCCAAGCGAGCCCTAGAACTCCGCGCTCAACGTCGCAAACAGCGCCCGCGCCGGCAGTACGAAGTAGCGCACGCGCCCCGACCCCGACACGGCACCGCTCGCGAACTTCTGATTGTCGCCGAGATTCGCCCCACGCACCGTCAGTGCATAGCGGCCATACGAAGCCCGCGCCGACGCATCGAGTGTGTAGTAGTCGGGCAGCACGCGATCCGCACTGCTGGTGTTATCGAGATACGCCGCAGACTGATAGCGGCCTTCCACGCTCACCATGAAGCGGTTCGTCGGCGAGACCTCAATGCGGTGCGACGAGATGAACGCTGGCGTGAGCAGCGGCGTCACGTTGCGTCGCACCACCGGCGCGCCGCGCGACGAATCGGTGAACTGCGCGATGCGGTTCTGGCTCCACGTGGCGTTGCCCGCCAGCACCACGCGTGAGATGCCACGATAGGCCGCATCGACTTCGATACCACGACGATAGCTGTTGCCCACGTTCCGCCGCAGAATCGATCCCGACGCGGTCGGCGCCCCGATACGCGCGATGTCGTTACGGAAATCCATGCTGTACAGATTCGCCGACACATCCATCGTAGCGCGCGACCACGTGATGCCCAGCTCGGCATCGCGCACCGACTCCGGCTTCACGCGCGTGAAGTCGCCGTAGTCGGCCACGTTGCTGCTGTTCAGGTCATCATCACCGGCAAAGAGATCATTGCGCGCTGGCTCGCGGCTCGTGATGCCGTACGACGCATACGTTGCCAGTCCCTTCGCCAGCTGATACGTGACGCCGGCCTTCGGATTGAAGAACATCCACTCGATGCTGCGCCCGTCGATACCGGCGTTGGCGTCGGGCTCGTAACGGAACTTCGCGTAGCGACCCTGCAGGTCGGCGAACCAACGGGCCTTACCGGCGTCGAGCGACAGCTTGGCGAAGGCGCTGGCGTCCTGCTTGTGGCCGGTGTTGTCGTACAGCGTGGTCGACGGCTGGAAGTAGCCGCGGTGCGCGCGCTGGTACGCGTTGGCGTTGATGCCGGTGTTCAGGCGCAGCGCGCCGCGCTCCACGTTGTACGCGCTCGTCACGCCGTACCATGTATGCGCCAGATTGAACCGATAGCGATCGGGCAGCGCGATGTAATCGTAGTTGCCGCTGGCCGAGTTGCGGTACACCGTGGTGCTCACCGACCCGCCGTTCTGCAACGCGCGTGTGTACGCCAGCGACACCATCTGCTGTCCGAACTTGTCGCGCTCGTCGGGCTGCAACGGGTTGTAGCGACGATTCTCCCGCAGCTCGTCGAGCGTGGCACCGGTGTACGACAGCGTGTCGGCCAGCAGTCCCACCAGCGTGGTCAGCTTCACCACGTCGCGTGCGCCGAACCAGCCGGCCCCCACGAACGCTGAACGGCCCATGACGCCGCTGTGATCGCGGTAGCCGTTGGTGCGCAGCGCACTGGCGCGGCCGTATACCGCGAATTTGCTGGCGGTGAGCCCCGAGTTGAACGACGCGCTCACGCGTTGCGCGCCGAACGATCCCATCTGCAGCTGCACGTCACCACCGGCATCGGCGCGCGCCACCGGCATGGTTTCGAAGTTCACACTGCCGGCGAACGACGCGGTGCCGGCCGTGCTCGTGCCCACACCGCGCTGCACCTGCACCGACTGCACGTTCGACATCAAGTCGGCCAGATTGGCGAAGTACAGCACCTGATCTTCCATGTCGTTCAGCGGTACGCCATCGAGCGTAATGTTGATGCGCGTCTGGTCGATGCCGCGCAGCCGCAGATAGCTGTAGCCCCAGTTGGTGCCGGTTTCGGTATGCGACGTCATGGAGGGCGCCGCATTCATGAGCAGCATGGGGACGTCCTGCCCGAAGTGCCGCTGCGTGATGGCGGCGCGCTCGATGGTGGTCTGCGAGATCGGCGCCTGCGCGTTGGCACGGATGGCGCGAACCAACACCCCTTCGAGGTTGCGCACCGAGTCGGTCTTGGCCGCGACCTTGGCGCTGTCGGGGCGGGATTGCGCGCCGAGCGAGGCAGCGGCAACAGTCAGGAGGGTGGCGCTGAGGGTGGCGCTGAGGGTGGCGACACTAAGTCGCCGCGCGCGCCATGGGCGCGCGATTGCGTGCGGATACATCGATTGGACTCCCTACGCCGGTACGAGCCGGATCAGGTTCTACGGGACTCTCTCAGCCAACGCGCACTAGCGGCGCCGGCACCCCGGTCATGTGCGGTGAACCTTAATTAGCTTTGGCTTTCATGACCAGTACGGAGTTCCACCTCCTGTCCGAGCCCTGCGCGTGGCTCGCTGCGCACGGGAGCTCCTGCCCGGAGCTCTTCGGCTTCAT
>CAMBRJ010000024.1 GCA_945870175.1 Gemmatimonas phototrophica | reverse complement strand
GACATGTTGTCGAGCAACACCCAATCGGCGCCGGCGGCGATCGCCGCATCGACCTGTTCCAACGTGTCGCACTCGACTTCGATCGCGGTGCCACTCAGGGCGAGCCCGCGGGCACGCGACACGGCCCTCGCGATATCGCCGCCGATGGCGGCGAGATGATTGTCCTTGATCAACACGCCGCTGCGCAGATCCATGCGGTGATTGGTGCCGCCGCCCGCGCGCACCGCGTACTTCTCGAGCGCGCGCCAGCCCGGTGTGGTTTTGCGCGTGTCGAGGATCAGCGCCGACGTGCCGGCCACCGCATCGACGAAGCGAGACGTCAGCGTGGCGATGCCGGAGAGATGCTGCAGATAGTTGAGCGCAGTGCGCTCGGCCGACAGCATGCCGCGGGCGTGTCCACTGACGTGCATCACGACGTCGCCGGACTTGACGCGGGTGCCATCGTAGGCTTCCACGCGAATGGAGACCGCGCTGTCGAGCTGACGGAACGCCTCGACGGCGAGCGGGACGCCGGCCATCACGCCGTCGCGGCGCGCCAGGATGGCACTGCGCACATGACGCGTGCTGGCCACCGTCGCCACCGTGGACACGTCGTTGAACGCCTGATCTTCGTGCAAGGCCACGCGAACCTGCGCCATGATCTCCGCATCGGTGAGCGGAAAGGGCAGCGCCGGAATGTCAACCGCGCGCATCCCGAGCGGCGTGATGGAGCGGGGCGTCAACGCGGGCGACCCGCTCGATGGCGTGGGACGGAGAGGTGGGTGGAACGCACTCATTCGCCAGGATCCTCAGGGCCGAAGGGACTGACACCGGAATTGCCGCCAATCGACACCATGCGCTCGATGGCAATCCGCGCGCGGGCGGCGATATCGTCCGGCACCGTGATCCGATGCTGCATATGCAGCAGCGCATCGCGCACCTTGGGCAACGTCGTCACCTTCATATACGCGCACTGCGCCTGATCGTTCGCGGCAATGAAGTGCTTGGTGGGATTGGCCCGACGCAGCCGGTGCAGAATGCCGATTTCGGTGGCCACAATGAACGTGTCCTGATCAGTCTGGCTCGGACGCTTGATCATGCCCTCGGTCGAGAGAATGTGTACGTTGTCGGCGTCGATCGCGCCGGCGCTGATCGCTTCGACCACTGGCGTCGCGCAGCCGCACTCCGGATGGATCAGGAACTCGGCACCCGGATGCTGCGCCCGCATGTTCGAGATATGTTCGGGATCGATACCGGCGTGCACGTGACACTCGCCGAGCCACACGTGGATGTTCTCGCGCCGCGACTCGCGCCGGACGTGCGCGCCGAGGAACATGTCGGGGAGAAAGAGAATCTCCTTGTCGGCTGGAATCGCGTTGACGACGTCGACCGCGTTGCTCGAGGTGCAGCAGTAGTCGCTCTCGGCCTTCACTTCCGCCGTGGTGTTCACGTACGCCACGACCACCGCGCCCGGATGCTGCGCCTTCCAGGCGCGCAACTGTTCGGCGTCGATCGTGCTGGCCAGCGAGCAGCCGGCGGCGAGATCGGGGAGCAATACCGTTTTCTGCGGCGAGAGAATCGCCGCCGTTTCGGCCATGAAGTGCACGCCACAGAACACGATCACGTCGGCTTCCGTTTTCGCGGCTTCGCGCGACAAACCCAGCGAGTCCCCCACGAAATCGGCCACGTCCTGAATTTCCGGACGCTCATAGTTATGCGCGAGAATGACCGCGTTCCGCTCCTTGGCGAGGACGCGGATTTCGGCGGCGAGGGCGGGATCGTAGTGCGCTTCGAGAATCGTCATCCGGTGACTGTTACCACGTGATATGCGTTCCCTGCCACTTTCGGCGGGTCTTAGGAAAATCGCTACGGAAGTGCCCTCCACGCGACTCCTTGCGCAGAAGCGAGGCTTCCGTCACGAGTGTGGCGGTGCGGAGCAAGTTTCGCTCTTCGGTGGCGCCCGGTGGCAGGCGCTCGCCGATCTGCTGCAGCGCGGCGAGGCAGCGGCGCAGCCCCGGGGCGGTACGGGCGATCGACGCATAGGACCACATGAGCTCGCGGATCTCGTCGGCGGCCACCTGGGCAGCGCCGCGATCGTCGAGCGACGGCACTTCCCACGACGTGGGCTCAGGCACGGGCAGGTCGATCGGTGTCTCCACCATGTCACGGGCCACGCGTTCGGCGAACACCAACCCTTCCAGCAGCGAGTTGGAGGCGAGACGGTTCGCGCCGTGCACGCCCGTGCGGGCCACTTCACCCACCGCATAGAGCCGCGCGATGCTGGACCGGCCGGCCAGGTCGGTCATGACCCCGCCCATCATGTAGTGGGCGGCCGGGGTGACCGGGATCGGCTCGTGCACGGGATCGATGCCGCGGGCGCGGCAGATCGCGAGAATGCCCGGGAAGCGCGTCGCAAACTCGGCGCTCAGCTTGGTAGCGTCGAGAAACACCGTACCGTACTGCTGCTGCTCGCGGAAGATCTCGCGGGCGACGACATCGCGTGGGGCAAGTTCGGCCAAACGATGGCGCTCGGGCATGAAACGCTGCCCGCGGCCATTCAGCAGGATGGCGCCCTCGCCGCGCACGGCTTCGGAAATCAGGGCGAGCGGATTTTCCGGCGTGTCGAGCGCGGTCGGGTGGAACTGCACGAATTCCATGTCGGCCAGCCGGGCGCCGGCCCGATGGGCGATGGCGAACCCGTCGCCGGTGGCCACCTGCGGGTTGGTGGTGTATCGGTAAATCTGACCGCAGCCGCCGGTGGCAAGCACCGTGGCATCGGCCACGATCTCGACCGCGCGCCCGGCGATACTGGCCCGGACGCCCGCACACTGGACCCCGTCCTCATCCTCAAGGAGCAGCAGATCGAGCACCCGGGCCATCTCGACCACCTGAATGTTTGACGACTCGCGCACTTTGGCCACCAAGGTCCGGGCCACCTCGGCCCCGGTCTGGTCGCCGTGGGCGTGCACGATCCGGTGCCGTGAGTGCGCCGCCTCCTTCCCGAGCTTGAAGTCGCCATTGGGGTCGAGATCGAAGCGAGCCCCGGCCGCCTGCAGTTCACGCACCCGGGCCGGCCCTTCTTCGACCAACACCTGCACGGCGGCGGCATCGCACAGCGCTGCGCCGGCGGCGAGCGTATCCTGTCGGTGCAGGTCCGGCGAGTCTCCGGCGCCTAAGGCGGCCGCGATGCCTCCCTGGGCGTACGCCGTGGCAGAATCGAAGAGGGTGCGCTTGGTGAGGACCGTCACCGGTCCATGGGCCGAGGCGCGCCAGGCAGCATGGAGGCCGGCGACTCCGCTGCCAATTACAAGGAACCGCGTGCGGATCCGGTCAGTCATAGTAGTTTCAACATAGGACACTGGGTCCCCAATAGAACCCCTGGCCGGCTTGCTGGCCCATTCTCCCGCTCTTTTTCGCTTTGGAGACGTCATGCGTTTGACGTTCATGGCCGGCTTCGCGACCGTGGTGTCGCTGTCCGGAGTAGCTCTCGCGCCTGCTGCACTCTCGGCCCAGCCGGGCGGTGGCGTGGCCCCACAGTGCACGATCGATCAGAACAATCCGAAGGAACTGGCGCTGATGTCGCTCAAGTTCCAGAGTGCCCGTAGCGCGCCCACCCCCGAGGCGCGCAAGAAGGCCCTGCGTGACATCGTCAAGGAACTCGACACGAAGCCCGAGCGCTTCGCGAAGAATCCGGGCGGTTACAACTTCACGCTCGTGCAGGCGCTCACGATCTGGGGCGTCGAGCCCGGCCTCGTCGATGCCCCGGCCCGCAGCGAACTCGGATTCATCACGAACCCCGCCGAGCCGTACGACATCCTCGTGAACATGGACGTGGCGTACAAGGCGATCGTGGCGGCGGTGCCCGCGTGCGAGGCCGACATCACGGGGATGCGCATGAACGAAGTGTGGCTGGCCGCGACCAAGGCCGCGCTCGACGCGTCAAACGCCGGCAAGCTCGACTCGGCCGATTACTTCGCGAAGCGCTCGATGCTGATGTCGGCCACGAATCCGTATCCGCACTACGTGATGGCCAACACGGCGAACGCCCGCAACAACCGTGCGGTCGCGATCATGCACTGGAAGCATGTGATCAAGTATGCGGCTGACGACACGACGTACCGCGACCTGAAGAACAGCAGCATGTACTACGCGGCGATGAGCCAGCTGGAAGAGGCCCAGGCCAAGACGGGCGCCGAGCAGCAGACGGTGGCGCGTGAAGCCGCCGAAGGCTTCAAGGCGTTGCTCGCTGCCACGCCGGATAACCCGGACGCCCCGAACCTGCTGCTGTCGTGGGCGGATGCGCTCACGGCCGCGAAGGATACGGCCCTGATTCCGACGGTGTATACGCCGCTGCTCACGCAGGCGTCAGCCACTGATATCGCGCTGGCCACGGCGGGCGTGATCGCCACGCGGGCCAACAAGTCGGACGACGCGCTCAAGCTGTTCCAGGCGGCGACGGTCAAGAACCCGTTCAACCGCGACGCCCAGCGCAACGTGGCCGCGGCGCACTATTCGAAGGATGAGTTTCCGCTGATGTTCGCGCCGACGCGCAAGTTGGTGGAGCTCGACCCGAACAACTTCGACGGCTGGATGCTCTTTGCCTACGCGGCGCAGGGGCTCGCCAAGGCCGCGCAGACGGCGAAAAAGCCGATTGACGTGCGGGCGTGGACGGATTCGCTGGTGAAGTACCAGACGTACGCCGAAGCGCTGCCGGTGAAGGTGGACGTGACGAGCTTCGATCGTCGAAAGGAAACCGCCACCTTGATCCTCGGCCTTGAGCAGGTCGCCGCGAAGGACGGCCAGTATTCGGTCACGGTCGAATTCCTCGACCTCGCGGGCGCGGTCGTCGCCACGGTCACGGAAGCGGTCGGGCCGATCAAGAAGGGCGAGACGAAGTCGGTCACGCTCAAGACGAATGGCACGGGCATCATGGGCTACCGGTACAAGGCGCTCAAGTAAGTTGGGCGGATTCCGGGGCTCACGGGCTCCCGTGAACCGACGTACGCTGTTCGGTGTGATCGCCCTGCTCGCCGCGTCTGTTCCCGCGGTGAGCAGGGCGCAACACATCGCCCACGTGGCGCCCGGTGATTCCTCCCGCGCGCACGTCGGCGCCATGGCCACGGGGTTGCTCACCACCGCCAACCCGGCCCTGCTCGGTCGCCGCTACACCGAAGGCTATCTCACGCAGCCGAACGTGCTGGGCGAGGCGGCGTGGGGTGCGCTGCGCGTCACCGGCACGCTGAACTTCGAAGGCTTCACGCTGCGCCGCGGTGAGCTCAACGCGGGTATGTACGGCGAGGGCTACGCCGACCGTCGCCATCCGCACACGCTCGTACACGAAGCCATGCTGGCCGTGGGCACGCCCTCGCGCGCGGGCTTTCGCGCCACGCTCGCCGGCGGCAAAGGATTTACCCCCTACGGCACCGACGACCCGATGATGCGGCCGTTCGTGAAGTACCCGGTGAATCACCACCACGCGCAGATCATCGAACGCGTGCTGGTGCTGGGCGCGCTGCAGTTCGCCCGCGGCGACCGATCCATCACCGTCGAACAGGGATGGTTCAACGGCGACGAACCGGTCGGCCCATTCACCGGACCGCAGTGGTCGCGTGTGGGCGACTCACGCAGCACGCGTCTGACCGTGGCCCCGTTTCGTTCGCTGGAAGCGCAGGCCAGCTCAGCGTTCGTGCGCAGCCCCGGCCTCACGCAGGGTGGCGCGTTTGATCACCGGCAAATGAGTGCGTCGCTGCGCTACGACGTGCCCGACACGCGTTACGCCCTCGCCGAGATCGCGCGCACCGAGGAATCGCTCGGCGCGCAGCGCGTATTCCGCTTCGTGAGTACGCTGGTGGAGTCGAGCATCATGCATCGCGGCTGGGCCGTCTCCGCGCGGGCCGAACGCACCGATCGACCGGAAAGCGAACGCCTGCTCGACCTCTTCCGCACGCCGAACGGGCACGGCGATTTTCAGCTGGTCGGCATTACCCGTTGGTCGATCGGCACCATGCAACTGGCCGCGCCGAGTACGGGCATCCCCGGACTGCGCGGCACGCACGTGACGCCTTTTGTGGAGGTGGCTCGGGCCACCGCCCGCGCACAGCGTACCCCAGCCGTGTTCGTGCCGGCGGAGTTTTATGGGTCCGCGACGCAGTGGTCGCTTTCACTCGGGGCGCGGATCCATGCCGGGACCATGCGCCGTCGGATGGGGCGCTATGCGTTGCCGGCGACGGCGCGGGCGGGTATGCCTTCGAACGGTTCCTCCCTCAACCACCTGCCTCAATGACCCGAATTCGTTTGGTACGCCAGCTCAGCACGTCTCTCACGGCGGCACTGGCAGTCATCGCCGCGTCGGCCTGTGGTGGCGCCGAGAGCGTGCCGACGCAGATCACCACGCCCGCCGATACCACCGCGACCGTGCCGGTGCCACCAACGCCGGGTGTGCTCACGCACATCGGACAAGGGGCCGTGCCCGAGCGATACACCGCCGAAGTGTGGGTACGCGGCACGACGGCCTACACGACCTCCTGGGGAACGCGCGCCGGCGCGCGCGGCAATGCGGTGAAGATCTGGGACGTGAGCGCCAATCAGCCGCGGCTGGTGGATAGCGTGATCGTGGCCAACGCCACCACCACCGGTGACGTGCAGGTCTCCGACGACGGCAGCCTCATGGTTGTCGCCATCGAATCGAATCCCAATGGCGGCGTGGCGATCTATTCGATGGCCAACCCGCGGGCGCCACAGCTGTTGGTGCGCACGACGGGTGGCCAATTGCAAAACGGCGTACACACCGCCGAAGTGGCCCGCGTGAACGGGGTGCTGTACGCCTTCTGCGCCGTCAATCAGGCGAATGGCGTGCCGTCGCGACTGGTCGTGCTCGATCTCAGCACGCCCTCGGCACCGCGTACCGTGTGGTCGCAGGCCATGGGGAGCCCGTTCGTGCACGACGTCTCCGTGCGCGACGGCCTGCTCTTCACGGCGGAATGGAACAACGGTGTGGGGATCTGGGATATCGGGGCGCAGAGTGGCACCGTGGCCGCACCGCGACTGCTGGGCCGCGTCCGCACCGTGGGTGGGCAAGCGCACAACGTGTGGTGGCTGCACGACCCCGGGACGCAGTCCAAGAAGTATCTGCTGGTGGGCCAGGAAGGGCCCGGGGCGATCGGATCGTCGAGCGCCGGCGACGTCCACGTGGTGGACATCAGCACGCTCACGGCGCCGGTCGAAGTGGCCGTCTATTCGGTCGCCGGCGCCGGCACGCACAATTTCTCCGTGGACGAAGCGCAGGGCTTTGCCTACGCCGCCTACTACAACGGCGGCGTGCGGGTGCTCGACGTGCGGGGAGACCTTTCTACCTGCACCGCCGTGCAGAAGACGACCGACGGACGGTGCGATCTGGCCAAGATGTCACGCGAGCGCGCGTCGTACGCCGGCGCCGGTGGCGTGCCGGTCTTCGTGTGGGGCGTGCACTGGTCGGCCAGCGGTCTGTTCGCCAGCGACATGTTGAACGGCCTGTGGCGGGCGGCGCCAGCCACTCGATAAGGGCGACACGGGGGCGTTGCCCCTTCCCGCAGCGGCGCCATCCGGCGAACCTTCGTGCTCATGCGCCGGACCCTTTACCTCATCGGGGCGCTCCTCCTCGCCCACGCCGTCCTGCTGACCGTCCACCCTTCGGGAGCGACGGTCGCCGACAGCTCCGAAGGCCTCGACATCGGCATCGTCTTCGATGTCGGCGGTCGCGGCGACAAGTCGTTCAACGACGGAGCCTACCTCGGCGGCATCCGCGCCGCCAAGGCGCTCGGCGCGCGCGTCCGCTACATCGAGCCGGGCGAAGGCTCCGATCGTGAGGCCGGCCTGCGACTGCTGGCCGCTGAGGGCATGGATCTGGTGGTCGCCGTCGGCTTCATCTTCACCGACGACGTCAACCTGCTGGCGAAGGAATATCCGAACGTCAAATTCGCCGACGTCGACTACGCCGTGGCCACCGACAGCGTGGGCACGCCGCTGCCGATGCCGCCCAATCTGGTGGCGCTCAAGTTCCGTGAAGAGCAAGGCTCGTTCCTGGTCGGTGCGCTCGCGGCACTGGTGGGCAAATCCAAGAAGGTGGGCTTCGTGGGCGGCATGGACATCGCGCTCATTCACAAGTTCGAAGCCGGCTACCGGGCCGGTGTGCAGCACGTCTGCCCCGACTGCGAAGTCATCGTGAACTACGCCGGCGTGACCCCCGAGGCGTTTCGCAATCCGGGACGCGGCAAGGAGATGGCGCTGGCGATGTACAACCAGGGCGTGAACGTGATCTTCCACGCCTCGGGCTCCACCGGACTCGGCGTGTTCGAAGCGGCGCGCACCACGGGCAAGCTGGGCATCGGCGTCGATGCCGATCAGTACAGCGAAGCGCCCGGCCACGTGCTCACGTCGATGGTGAAGGGGATCGACGAATCGGTGTTTCAGGCGGCGAAGGCGGTGAAGGCGGGCACGTTCACGGGCGGCATTCAGCAGTTTGGTCTGGCCGAGAATGGCGTCGGGTATGTGTACGACGCCAACAACAAGGCGCTGATTCCCGATGCCGTGCGAGCGACACTCGATGCACTGACCGCCGACATCGTCGCGGGGCGTATCAAGGTGCCAAGCACGCGATGACGATGACGGCGAGTAGGAGCACAGCGGACACGCCGGCCATCCGGATGACGGGCGTCGTGAAGACCTTCGGCGCGGTGGTGGCCAATCGTGACGCGTTCCTCGATGTCGCGCCGGGCGAGATTCACGCGCTGGTGGGGGAGAATGGTGCGGGCAAGAGCACGCTGATGCGCGTGCTGGCGGGTATGTACGCGCCCGATGCCGGCACGGTGCTCGTGAACGGCAAGGACGTGACCGGCTGGAAGACGCAGGACGCCATCGCCGCCGGCGTGGGCATGGTGCATCAGCACTTCATGCTCATACCCACGCTTACGGTGGCCGAGAACGTGATTCTGGGCATGGAGCCGCGCAACGGCCTGCAGGTGGATCTGCATCGCGCGATCATCGAGGTGGAATCACTGTGCAAGAAGTGTGGATTGCACGTCGATGCGAAGGCGAAAGTGGCCGACCTGTCGGTGGGGGAAGCGCAGCGCGTCGAGATTCTGAAGGCGCTGTATCGTGGCGCCAAGATTCTCATCCTCGATGAACCGACGGCCGTGCTGTCCCCGCCCGAAGTGCGCGATCTGTGGACGGTGCTGCGCGCGCTCAAGGCTGACGGTGGCACGGTGGTGCTGATCACGCACAAGCTCGACGAAGTGATCGCGGTATCCGACACGATCACCGTGATGCGCGGCGGCATGACGATGTCGCGTTTCGCGACCGAAGGCACGACAGCGCGCGAGATCGCGCGGGCGATGGTCGGCCGCGACGTCCAGCTGCATCTCGATGCGCAGGGCGACGCCGAATCATGGGTGGCACCGTCCGCTGTTGCCTCATCGGCCGCGCCGGTGCTGCGCGTGACGAATCTGTCGGTGATGTCGGACCGCGGGACGCGCGCGGTGCACGATCTCAGTTTCGAGATCCGCCCGGGCGAGATTCTGGGTATTGCCGGTGTGGAAGGCAACGGACAGACAGAGCTACTGGAAGCGATCGCCGGATTGCGCGCGATGCAATCCGGTCGCGTGCTGCTGGCGTCGCACGATGTTAGCACGCGCTCCGTGCGCGAACGGGCCGATCTCGGGCTCTCGCACATTCCCGAAGACCGGCATCGTCGCGGCCTCATTCTCGACTACAGCATCGCCGAGAATCTGATCCTCGGCCGACAGCATCATTTCGGATCGTTCGGCTCGCTGGATACGGCGCGCATCGCACTGAACGCCGCCGAACAGGTGCAGCGCTTCGATATCCGTCCGGCCATGCCGTCGCTGCCGGCGCGTGCGCTGTCGGGCGGCAATCAGCAGAAGATCGTGATTGCGCGCGAAATGGGGCGTGAGTTCAGCGTGTTGCTGGCGGCGCAGCCCACGCGCGGCGTCGACGTGGGCGCGATCGAATTCATTCACGCGCAGCTGCGAGCGGCGCGCGATGCCGGCAAGGGGATTCTGCTGGTGAGTGCTGATCTGCCGGAAGTGCTCGCGCTGTCCGATCGTATCGCGGTGATGTACGGCGGACGGCTTGTGACGGTCTTGCCAGCCGCGCAGTGCACGGCCGAGCAGTTGGGTCCTTACATGACGGGAGCGGCGGTATGAGCACCGGACCAGCGACGCCGCCGCGCGAACAGCAGCGCGCCATGCAGAGCACCGGCGAAGTGCGCGCGATGGCGGAATTGCCGGCACGCGCCGGCATCGGTCTGGCGGGTGGCGTCCTGCCGCCGTTGGTGGCACTGGCCATCGCCGCGGTGGTGGGCGATCTGCTCATCCTGAGCTTCGGCGAAGCGCCGAGCACCGTGTTCCGCTTGCTGGTGGAGGGCACGTGGGGCAACGCCTACGGTATCGGGCAGGTGCTGTACAAGACGACCACGCTGGCCTGCACCGGTCTCGCCTTTGCGCTGGCTGGTCGCGCGGGGCTGTTCAATGTGGGCGCCGAAGGACAGCTCGCCGCCGGTGGATTCGGCGCCGCGGTGCTGGGCATGATGCTGCCCGTCGGCACGCCGGCGTTGATTGCGGTTCCACTCTGCTTGTTGGCCGCCATGCTGGTGGGTGCCGGTGTCGGCGCCGTACCGGGCGCGCTGCGCGCGAAGTTTGGCGCGAGTGAAGTGATCGTGACGATCATGCTCAACTTCATCGTGCTGGCGTTTCTCAACTGGATCGTCTCGGCCAAGCTGCATGTGCCGGAAACATTGCACACGCCGCCGATCGTGGCGGGGATGATGCCGCGATTCGCCGACAGCTTCGCGGCATTCCGCGGCAGTGCCGCGAACTTCACGATCGTGTTCGCCGTGCTCGCCGCCGTGGCGAGCTGGTGGTATCTGTTCCGCACCCGCAGCGGCTATGCATTGCGCGCGGTGGGGCTGCAGCCGGATGCCGCCGAATACGGCGGCGTGCGCGTGCCTCGTGTGCTGCTGGTCACCATGTGTTTGTCGGGTGCGCTCGCCGGACTAGGCGGCATGAACTTCGTGCTGGGCTACAAGGGCTACTACGAAGAAGGCTTCGCCGGTGGTGCGGGCTTCCTCGGGATCGCCGTGGCCTTGGTGGGACGCAATCATCCCTTCGGCATTCTTGGCGCCGCGCTGTTGTTCGCTACGCTGTCGCAGGGCGGGCTCGCGGTGAACGCCATTGTGCCGAAACAGCTCACCGACATTCTCACGGCGGTGGTGATTCTGGCGGTGGCGACGGCCGTGCCGGAAGTCCAGAAGCAACTGCGGGCGGCCGCGGCTAACGTGACCGCGGCGTTCTACCGTGATGCGCGGAAGGGGGTGTCATGATTCTCCTCACCTTCCTGCTGCAGACCATTCGCATTGCGATTCCGTATCTGCTGGCAGCAGCCGGCGGTGTGATGTCGGAGCGCGTGGGCATCATCGCGCTCGGACTCGAAGGCATGATGCTGGCCGGCGCATTCGGCGCCGCGCTGGGCAGCTACTATGGCGGCACCCCGTGGGCCGGACTGGCCGGTGCGCTGGTGGCCGGCGCGATGGTGACGGCGGTGCTGGCGGTCGCCACGCTGCGCTTCAAGGCCAATCAGGTGGTGGTCGGTGTGGCGATCAACCTGCTCGTGGTGGCCGCCACGCGATTCTATTTGCGGCGAATCTTCGACAGCGCCAGCAACTCGCCGCGCGTGCCTGGATTTGGCGGCGATGGCGCCGGTGGCATGTTCGCGAGCTTCGTGAACCCCGTGGTATGGATGGGACTGGCTGCGCTACCCGTACTGGCGTGGGTGCTCTATCGCACACCGTTTGGATTGCGGGCGCGCGCCGTGGGCGAGAAGCCGGAAGCGGCCGCGACATTGGGCGTGGCCGTCACGCGATTGCGTCTGCAGGGATTGCTCATCGCCGGTTCGCTGGCGAGTCTCGGCGGTGCCTACCTCGCGCTCGACCAGCACCAGTTTTCTGATAGCATGACGGCAGGCCGAGGCTTCATCGCGCTGGCTGCCGTGATCTTCGGACGCTGGGAGCCGGTGCGCGTGGCGATAGCATGTCTCCTGTTCGCGGGAGCCGAGACGCTACAGATTCAGCTGCAGGGCTCGCAGATGATTCCCAGTCAGTTCGTGGAGATGATTCCTTACGTGTTAACGATCGTTGCCGTGGCGGGCGTGGTTGGACGAAGTGTCGCACCCGCCGCGCTCGGGAAAACGGAGTGACGGCCTCACACACCGACGAGCATCCAATCGACGGTGGGAAATCCGCCTTCGGCAAGCTGACGGTGTTGATGGTGACGGCCTTCATCGACATGCTCGGCATGCTGATGATTCTGCCGCTGCTGCCATTCTACGCGAAGGATCTTGGAGCCGGCGGCTTTGTGGTGGGACTGCTCGTCAGCTCCTTCAGCGTGGCGCAGCTGCTCAGCGCGCCACTGTGGGGACGGTTCAGCGACAAGCATGGTCGTCGTCCGGCGCTGATCGTGGGGCTCGCGTCGAGCGCGGTCGCCTATGTGGTGTTCGCCTACGCCGATTCGCTGTGGCTGCTACTGCTGTCACGCATCGTGCAGGGCGCCGGCGGCGGCACGGTGAGCGTGATTCAAGCGTACGTGGCCGATGCCACGCGTCCCGAAGATCGTGCCAAGAGCCTTGGCTGGCTATCCGCCGCCACGAATGCCGGTGTCGCGCTGGGCCCGGTGATCGGCAGCTGGGTGCAGCACTGGGGACCGCATACTCCGGGGTTGATGGCGGCGGGATTGTGCCTCATCAACATCGTCTTCGCGTCGAAATATCTCACCGAAGTGCGGAAGCCAGCGGCGCTCAACGCCGATGGGTCGAAGCCGGTACGGAAAGGATCGCGCGAAGCGGTGTTCCGCGTGGTGAGTCATCCCAGCGAGCCGGCGTCGCGGTTGGTGCTGATCTACGCCATCGCGATCGGGGCCTTCCAGGGAACGACGGCGATTCTCGCCCTCTTTCTCGCAGTGCGGTTCGGCGTCACAGCCGATACCATCGGCTACTTCTTCATGTACATCGGCGTACTGAGCGTCGTGGTGCGCGCGCTGTTCCTCGGCAGGATCGTCGATCACTTCGGCGAAGCGCGGTTGAGCCGATACGGCGTGCTGTTCCTCGCCGCCGGACTGCTCGGGATCTCCTTCTCGCGCGACTATGTCACACTGGCACTGGCCGTCGGCCTGCTGCCGCTCGGGACCGCCTTCACCTTCCCGTGCGTGACGGCCATGCTGTCGCGGGTGGTGGCGGGTTCGGAGCGCGGGTTGTACATGGGCGTGCAGCAGACGTACGGCGGCATCACGCGCGTTGGCTTTCCGATTCTGCTTGGCTTTGCGTTCGACACCTTCGGCACGCGAAGCCCGTTCTGGATCAGCGCGACGCTGGTGATGGCGACGCTGCTGTTGGGACGGGACATGGAGCTCTATGCCCCTCGGGTGGCGAAGGCTTCTTCGTAGGGCTTTGGGCTGGGGCTATCGGCTGTCGGCTCCCGAGGCTTGGGGCGATCGGGCTATCGGCTGTCTGCCGTGGGCCATGGGCCATCGGCCGTGAGCGGCACAGCGCCTGATCGAGTGCGAAGCGCGGTTTCCCCCATGGCCGATGGCCGACGGCTCATGGCAGATAGCCGATAGCCCGATCGCCCCAAGCCTCGGCAGCCGAGAGCCGATAGCCCACTCCCCATCTCCCCTCCCCCAAAATGCCTGATCGCCGTTCTTCTTTCGCCCTCCTCGCCCTCGCCCTTCTTGCGACATCGGCGTTCGCGCTCCGTCACCCCGGCTCGGCGCAACCGCCGCAGGCCGATGTGATCTACCTGAACGGACGCATCCTCACCGTGGATGCGTCCGATCGCGTGGCGCAGGCCGTCGCGGTGGCGGGCAATCGTATCGTGGCGGTGGGCACGAATGCGGAAGCGGAGCGGGCGGCCGCGCCCAACGCGCGACGGGTCGATCTGCGAGGGCGCACCATGACGCCCGGCTTGCTCGACGCGCATGTGCATTTTTCCGGCAGCGGTGCCGATCAGATTTTCGTGATCGACTTGAGCTATCCCAACGTGAAGAGCGTTGCCGACGCGGCGGCCGCCGTGCGGGCGAAGGCCGCCACGCTGCCCAAGGGCACGTGGATTCAAGGACGCGGCTGGGATGAAGGCAAACTGGCCGAACGTCGCTTGCTCACGGCGCGGGATCTCGATGCCGCGTCTCCCGAGCACCCGGTGTATCTCACACAGACCACCGGACATTACGGCGTCGCCAACAGCGTCGCGCTGCGCCTCGCTGGCATCACGAACACCACCCCAAATCCTCCGGCCGGCACGATCGATCGCGCCCCTGACGGATCACCCACCGGTGTGCTGAAGGAAGGCGCGCAGTCACTCGTACGTCGTCTCATTCCGCCGCGTACGGTGGCACAGACCGAGCGCGGCATTCGCGAAATGGTGAAGGCGTTTAACGCCGAGGGAATGACGGGCGGCAAGGATCCCGGCATTTCGTCGCAGACGTGGGAGCTGTACCGAAAGATCATGGCCGACGACTCGCTCAGCGTGCGCATCTTCGCGCTCTGGAGCGGCGGGCGTTCGGTGGAGGGGGCGACGCGCGTGATCGCCGAGCATGCCGCGGCGAGCCGGCCGTACGAAAGCACCGGCGACGACCGGCTCATTTCTGGTGGTGTGAAGCTGTACATCGACGGCTCCGGTGGCGCGCGCACCGCGTGGCTGTACGACGACTGGAACATGGCGTATCGCGACGTGGACCGCGGCAACCGCGGCTATCCCACGTCGGATGCCGACACGATCCGGTTGCTCATTCGCCAGTATCATGATGCAGGGATGCACGTGTCGGTGCATGCGATCGGCGATCGCGGCATCGACTTGGTGATGGACAGCTACGAGCAGGCGATGCGCGAGAATCCCAAGCGCGGCCTGCGGCACGGCATCATCCACGCCAACATTCCGAGCGATCATTCGATCGCCGTGATGGCGCGCCTGCAGCGCGAGATGGACGCCGGCTATCCCGAACCCTCGGCCTCGTTCAACTGGTGGCTCGGCGACAGCTACGCCGGCAACTTCGGCGAGAAGCGGGCCCTGCGTCTCAATCCGTTCAACACGTACCGCAAGAACGGCATGACGTGGGCGAACGGCTCCGACTTTGGCGTCACGCCGTTCGCAGCGCGCTACGGAATCTGGTCGGCCGTGGCGCGCGAAACGCTACTGGGCACCTACGGCGCCACACCCTTCGGTACGGCGGAGTCGGTGAATGTGCAGACGGCGTTGCGCGCGGTCACGATCTGGGCGGCACGGCAGATGTTTCTCGACAGCAAGATCGGGTCGATCGAAGTGGGCAAGTATGCGGATCTGGCCGTGTGGGATCGCGATTTCTACACCGTCCCGACGGCCGCGATCAAGGACGCGAAATGTCTGATGACGGTGTTCAACGGCAAGGTGGTATATCGGGCCGAAGGTGGCTCGTGGTAAGTGTGTGCGCGCGCACGTGAGGTCGTGGTACGTGGTGATGTGTGATACCCCCGTGTACTGCTGAACCAACGGGGCTGTGGGCTCTCGGCTCCCGGAGCTTGGGGCTGTTAGGCTGACGGCTGTCTG
>CAMBRJ010000023.1 GCA_945870175.1 Gemmatimonas phototrophica | reverse complement strand
TCATTGGACCGGCCGCGGCACGACAGAGCCAGGGCATCATCCTCGCCGCCGGTCCCACCGCACTCTACGAATCGGTGAAAGACGCCCTCGGCCGCAGGGCGGCGCGGGTGGAATATTTCGGCGAGCGCCCCGACCTCGCCGCGGCCTACAAGCTGATGGGCAACGCCTTCATCATCGGCATGGGCGCCCTGCTCAGCGACGTGTACAGCATCGCGACGGGCAGTGCCATCGCACCCACCGACGCGCTCAAGCTCCTCGAGTTCTTCAACCCCGGAACCATCCTCCAGGGGCGTGGCCGCACGATGGCCGCCGGTAAATTCGACGCCAGCTTCGAACTCACGATGGCGCGCAAGGACATTCGCCTCATGATGGAAACCGCCGGCGACCTACCGTTGGCCGTGCTGCCGTCGCTCGCCGCCCGCATGGATGCCGTGATCGCCGAAGGGTTCGGCGCGCGCGACTTCGCCGTCATCGCCAAGGACGCGATCGCCTAGTTCCGGGCAGCCGAGGCAAACGTGGGCGGCGGGCGTGGTGACGAAGTATCGTTCGTGACCTCCACCCCTTCCGATTATGCGCACTCCCTACGCTCTCGCGCTGCTGGCTGCGGCCGCTCTCCCCGTGGCCGCGCAGCAGCCCACCCGGACGCTCGCCAAGCCGCTCGCCGAATACTCTGAGCCGTTCTCACAGATTGCCGCCATCCGTGAACTGAAGGACGGCCGGCTGCTCGTCGTGGACAGCCGAGACCAGCTCGTGCAGCTGGTCGATTTCACGGCCAATACCGCCACCAAGGTGGGTCGTGAGGGCTCTGGCCCCGGCGAGTACGGCCTGCCCACCCAGCTCTTCGCGCTGCCCGGCGACAGCAGCGTGGTCTTCGATCCGCTCAACCAGCGCTACCTCATGGTGCACCCCGACGGGAAGCCGGGGGCGTCGTTCCGGGTGGGCGACGAGCCGTCTGGGCCGCCGCGCCCGCCACAAGGCCAGCGCCCCGAAGGCGGCGGGCAGGTCGTGCGCATCGGCGGACTGGGGTTCGGCATGCCGCGCGCCTCCGATGCGCGCGGACGCCTCTACTTCGAAGGCGGCGGCTTCTCGATGGGGCCGAACGGTCCGGTTACCGCCGACACCGCCCCGATCGTGCGCTATGACCGCACCACGAAAGCGGTGGACACGCTGGCCTGGGTGCAGCTCCCCAAGAATAACGCCTCCGTGAAGTCCAGCGGCAGCGGCGGCAACCAGCGCATGGAAGTGCGGATCGGTGGACGTACGCCGTATCCGGCGCGCGACGCCTGGACGGTCCTCGCCAACGGTACGGTGGTCATCGCCCGTGTCGGCGACTATCGCCTGGATCTCGTGTCGCCCACCCGCGTCGTGACCCGCGGAGCGGTCGTGGCGCACTCGCCGGTGAAGGTCGGCAACGCCGAGAAGCAGGAGTACCGCGATCAGTCGAAGAACGCGGGCGGCATCATGATCATGCGCTCGGAAGGCGGCGCCGGCGGCTCGCAGAACCGCGGCAGCACCGCGCCGCCGCCGTTCGAGGAGCCCACCGAGTGGCCCGCCACGAAGCCGCCGTTCAACGCGAACGGGATCTTCGCCACGCCCGCGGGTGAGATCTGGATTGCCCGGAATCGCTCGGCCGCCGATCCGACGCCGACCTACGACGTCTTCTCGATATCTGGAAAGCTGACCGGCAAGGTCGTGTTGCCCAAGCAGACCCGCGTGATCGGGTTCGGTGCCGGCGGCACCGTCTACACCATCCGGGTGGACGAGGACGACCTGCAGTATCTCCAGCGCTTCCGGGGCTGATCGCGACCCGCTATCGTTCCCGTGTCGTCGTTCCGAACCCCTGCGAGGCCATCCATGCCGTTCTTTTCGTATCCCGCTCCTGCCGACTGGCTCCTGCCGATCATCAAGTTACCGTTGATGCTCATTTCGGCGATCTTCAGCGGAATCATCGCGGTCGGTCCGATCGGCCAGGTCGCCCTCGTCGCGATCATCATCGCGCTGTTCGCCAGAAACCTCATGGGACCGGCTCACCCGTAGTTCCTCTGGCTGGCGGATCAGCGATTCCCCTGGAATGCTGAACTGATCGCACCGAGAAAAAAGAGACCAAGAGGATAGGAGAACAGCGGAGCCGGTGGCTCTGTGTTCTCCTTTTCTCTTTTGCTCTGTGTGATCGGTTTAGCGGAATTCGAGTATCCCCTTCCGGCCGAGGCCGTTCGCATGCATCGTCGCGAATCCACCCACCTGTACCGGGAGATTCCCTCATGCTGTCTCGTTGCCTGCGCGCGCTGCTCTTCGTGCCGACCGTCGCCACCGCCCTACACGCCCAGTCGTCAAAGATCACGACGTACGTGCGCTACGCCGTCGATGGACAGACGTCCTATGGTCGCGTGGTCGGAACCACCGTGCAGCAGCTGCGGGCGGCGCCGTGGCTCGACAGCACGCGCACCGGTCGCACCACGCCACTGGCCCGCGTGAAGCTGCTGGCCCCAGCCACGCCGTCCAAGGTGATTGCGGTCGGCCTCAACTATCAGACCCATCTCGGCGAACGGTCGGCCGCCACCTATCCCGGACTGTTCGCCAAGTTCCCGACGTCGATCATTGCGCACGACGAGAACATCGTCCTGCCGCCCGATGCGAATAACGCGCACTACGAGGGTGAGATGGTGATCGTCATCGGCAAGCGGGCGTCCAATGTCACGGTGGCCGAGGCGAAGCAGTATGTCTTCGGGATCACCGTGGGCAATGACGTCTCGGAGCGTGATTGGCAGAAGAGCGATCTGCAGTGGTTCCGCGCCAAGGCGGCCGACACGTTCGGGCCCATGGGGCCGGTGCTGATCACCGGACTGAACTACGACGACCTGCTCCTGCAGACCAGACTGAACGGGGAGGTCGTGCAGTCCCAGCGCACGAAGGACCTGATCTTCGATGTGGCGGCCCAAGTGAGCTATATCAGCCAATACGTGACGCTGATGCCGGGGGACGTGATCTACACCGGCACGCCGGGCACCACGAAGCGTATCGTGGCCGGCGACGTGGTGGAGGTGGAGTTGGAGGGCGTCGGCATCCTGCGGAATCGGGTGACGCAGCGGGCGAAGCGATAAGGAGGATGGCGCGCCGCGCCGGCAGCCAAGGGACGGATGTCGGAGAAGGGGGGCTGTTCCGTGACAATTTCAGATCAAAACGTTGACAACGCATCGCCTTCTCCCGAATCTACGAAAGAGACCGCTCTCACGATCTGCGCGATGCGCCCGATTCAGTGCGACCTCGTGCTGTTGCTGAACATCGCCTGCCCCCTTCCCTCCGCAGTGCGACGCGCCCCCCTCACCCGCATAGAGGTCCTGATGCGCTTCCGACGATATGTTGGTGGCCAAGCTTTCGCCGCGCTCGTCGCTGCGATGGCTGTTGCCAGCACGCTGATGCCCACCCGCACCGAGGCGCAAGGCGCACTCGGGACGGTCCGTGGTACGGTTACGAACAGTGGCACGGGCGCGCCGTTGGCGAACGTGCAGATCGCGATTCCCGGCACGGTGCTGGGCGCGATCACGAACGCGAGTGGCACGTTCACCATCGCGTCCGTGCCCGCAGGAAATCAAATCGCGCGCGCGCGACTGATCGGCTACCAGCCGGTCGATAAGCCCATCGTGGTCACGGCCGGTGCCACCACGACCGTGACCTTCGCCCTCACAGTGAGTGCGCTGTCCCTCGACGAAGTGGTCATCACCGGTACCGGCGGCTCGGCGCGTAAGCGCGAAGTCGGCAACTCCATCGCCCAGGTCAAGGTGGCGGACCTTCCGGAAGTGCCCACGAATCTCTCGAACATGCTCTCGGGGCGCCTCGCTGGCGTCACGGTTGGCGGCGGTGTCGGCAATGCCGGCAGCGGCTCGGCCATCCGGTTGCGCGGCACGACCAGCGTGTCGCTCACGAATCAGCCGCTGATCTTCATCGACGGCGTACGTACCCGCAGCGACGAATATCCGCGCAACGGCATCTTCACCGGCACCACCCAGCGTGGCGCCAACTCGAATTCCAGCCCGCTCAACGACATCAACCCCGACGATATCGATCGGATCGAAATCGTGAAGGGTGCGGCGGCGGCCACGCTGTACGGCACTGATGCCGCGGCCGGCGTGATCCAGATCTTCACGAAGCGTGGAGCGGGTGGCGCGGCCAAGTGGCAGGTCCGCTTCAACGGCGGCGTCAGCAGCCTACAGAAGTTCGGCACCGACTCTGTGCCCCTGCTGTTCATGGATCCGTTCCTCCGGAATAGCGAAGGCTCCGGCTTTATCCCGGGACTCGACAACTACGCCGCGCGCTACGGTACGGCGGTGCAGGTGTCGGGCGGTACCGGCGACAACCTCAAGTATCTGCTCTCCACGAACGTCGAAAACGTGGATGGCGTGTTGCCCAACGACAAGGACCGCAAGTATCAGGTGCGGGCCAATCTCGACTTCCAGCCCATGAAAAAGCTGGCGATGAACTGGAGCAGCGCGTACACGAACAACCTGATCGATCAGACGCCGGCCGGTAACAACGCGCAGGGCCTCACGCTCAACGCCTTCCGCCGCGACCGCAACT
This sequence comes from Gemmatimonas phototrophica, assembly GCA_945870175.1. Lineage (GTDB taxonomy): Bacteria > Gemmatimonadota > Gemmatimonadetes > Gemmatimonadales > Gemmatimonadaceae > Gemmatimonas > Gemmatimonas phototrophica_A. Next base: position 11,180 of record CAMBRJ010000023.1, on the reverse strand, counting down.
ATTTCGGTAACGCGACGCCGGACACGATCCGCAAGGTGCTGGGGCAGAAGCTGGCGTCGAACATCGATCGCCTCATCATGGGTCTGACGGGCACGTGGACGCCGTTCACGCGCTTCTCCAGCCGCCTCACGTTGGGCTTCGACCGTGCGGCGCTGGAAAACCGCAACGTGCGTCCCTTCGGATTCCCGGCCGCACCGCTCGGTGTCATCCAGAACCAGCGCTGGGCCAACACGACGCTCAGCACGGACTGGGTGAACAACTACGAATTCAATCTTGGTAGTGATTTCAAGGTCACCGCCTCGGCCGGTACGCAGTACGTCAACTCGCTCGTTGGCGACGTGATCGCGCTCTCCGAGAACTTCGCGACGCCTTCCGACCCCACCGTCGCCAGCGGCGCGATCAAGAACGCCGACGAGAATCGGCAGCGTGTCATCACCGGCGGCGCGTTCGGTACGGTCCTCATGGGATTCAAGGACCGCTACTTCGTCACGGTCGGTGGCCGAATGGACGGCAATAGTGCCTTCGGCTCCGACTTCGGCTTTCAGTTCTATCCGAAGGTCAACGGGTCCTGGGTGCTCTCCGAGGAGTCGTTCTGGAAGGAGCAGTACGGCACGCTCAAACTGCGCGGTGCCTTCGGTTCGGCCGGCCGCGCGCCGGGCGCCTTTGCCGCCGTGCGCACGTACAATCAAGTCGGTTGGGGCACCACCACCGCCGTGCGCCCAGCGAATCTCGGCAACGCCAACCTGGGCCCCGAGCGCACCACGGAAATGGAACTCGGCTTCGACCAGACGCTGTTCAGTGGCCGGACGTCGGTCGACTTCACGTATTTCAACGCGACCACCACGGACGCGCTGTTCAGCGTGCGGTCGGTACCCAGCGAGGGGTTTCTCGCCACCACGCTGCGGAACGTCGGTGAGATGCAGAAGTCGGGTATCGAGCTGGCGATCAATCACGACATCATCGAGCGCGAGTCGTTCGGCCTGAAGGCGGGCATCAACCTCAGCACCAACGACAGCAAGGTGATCAGCCTCGGTGGCGCCCCGGCCTTCACCGTCGGCAACTCCGGCTGGGTGGTCGAGGGCAAGCAGGCGCCAGTCGTGCGCGGCAAGCTCATTCGCAACGCCGACGCGCGCGGCGTCGCACCGGATACCGTGTCGAACCACGACTTCGGCCCGAGCCAGCCCACCAAGATCATTGGTGGCAACATCAGCATCCGCGGCTGGAAGAACGTCAGCTTGTCGGTACGCGGCGAGTATCAGGGTGGCGCCTTCATCGAAGAGGGTGCGTCGTTCAACGCGCTGTCCCGCTCGGTGCTCTGGCCCACCTGCTTCGATGCCTACGCCAACATTTCCGCGGGCAAGCCGATCACGGCACGCGAAACGCTGACCTGCATTCCGGCCAACGTCCGGACGGACATGTTCATTTTCCCGGCGGATTTCTTCCGTATCCGTGACATCTCGCTCACCGTGCCGCTGGGCAAGCTGATTCCGCGCACGGCGAACAGCACCTTCGTGTTCTCGGCGCAGAACCTGTTCCGGCGGAACTTCGGCATGCCGCTGTTCGACCCTGAGATGACGAACAACGATTCGTTCAACGCGACCGTGCGTGGCATCAACGAGCAGATCCCGGCGCCCGCGATCTTCCAGATGTCACTCCGTATCTCCTACTGAGGAATGTGCTGATGCTTACTTCGATTTCCTCAGGACGCGCGACGATGTCGCAACGTGTGCTTCGCGTTGCGGCTCCGCTCTGTCTGCTCGCCGGACTGTCGGGCTGCGCGCTCGACGCCGTCAATCCCGGTCCGATCCGGGCCGAGGCGCTGAATTCGCCCTCCGCGCTGCCCTCGCTGGTGAACGGCTCCGGCCGCGATCTGGCCGAAGCGCTCAACTGGACGTCGTACACCGGTGCCGCCGCCGCCCGTGAGGTCTTCCCGGGTGGATCCACCGGATCGTTCGGCATTTCCGTGCTTCAACAGAACGGCAAGCTGGTCGACAATGACGGTGACGTTTACTGGAATTTTGCCCAGCGCGCTCGCTGGACCTCCGAAGACGCGGTGACGCGTACCAAGTCGGTGCTCGGGACCGCATCCGCCAACAGCACCACGCTGGCGCAGGCGCTGGTGTGGGCGGCATTCTCCAATCGGCTCCTGGGCGAGAACTTCTGTGAGGGGGTCATCAACGGTGGCGCTCCCGGCCCGCACACGGTGTATTTCGAACGTGCCGAGACGTACTTCACCGAAGCGATCACGGTGGCCACGGCCGCGAACAACGCCAACCTCGTATCGACGGCCACGGCCGGTCGGGCGTCGGTACGGTTGCTGCGGAACAACACGGCCGGCGCGGCTACGGATGCCGCGGCGGTAGCAAGCACGTTCGCGTATCGCATGCCGTACTACCAGAACGAACTCGATCAGTACAATCGCATCTTCTGGGCAAGCGCGAACCAGCCGTATCGCGCGCACACGGTGTGGAATACCTACATCGAGACGCATCGCCGGGCCACGCGTGATCCGCGCGTGCCCTACGACAGCAGCCTCACCATCCTGGTCGGCGATGCGGCTGTCGGCGCACTGGGTCGTGTTCGCTGGTACTTCCAGACCAAGTACCCCTTGCTCACGTCGCCCATCAATCTCGTGTCGGGTTGGGAGATGCGGCTCATCGAGGCGGAGGCCAAGCTGGTCGCCGGTGATGTGACTGGAGCGCTGACGTCGATGAACGTTCGTCGCACGGCGTTGGCGCTGCCAGCGGTTACGGCGGCCAGCGTCACCGAAGCGTGGGCGGCCCTCAAGAAGGAACGTGGTATCGAACTGTGGTTGGAAGGACGCCGTCTCGGTGATCTGCGTCGCTGGGCGGCGCTGACCCGACCGGGTGCCCTTGATCCCAAGGAGGAAATCCCGGGCCGTGACCTGTGCTTTGCCACGCCGCTGTCCGAGAAGCAGACAAACCTCAATTTCCCGCGCTAAGCTTAGGGTGCCGCGTCACGGCACCATCGTGTGGTGATTGATGACGTGGCGTCCGGAGTTTCGGGCGCCACGTTTGGCTTCCCCCCAGACCGACACAGGAGACGCAGTCGATGCGATTGCCGTATTTCACGATGATGGCGCTGTTACTCGCCGGAACCCGCGCCGACGCGCAGCCCAACGCAGCGAAAGCCGCGCCGCCGGTATTCATCGACGAGCTCACATGGACGGAGATCCGTGATCGTATGCTCGCCGGAACCAAGACGGTCATTATCGGCACCGCCGGCCAGGAGCAGAAAGGCCCGCACATGGTCACCGGTGAGCACAAGTACGTGCTGCAGCACACCACCGAGCGTATCGCCCGCACCCTCGGCGACGCGCTGATCGCGCCCATCATTACCTACGTCCCCGAGGGAAGCTGGGAGTTGCCGCTTCGCGGCCACATGGCGAAGGCGGGCTCGATTACGCTCCCCGAAGATCGGTTCATCGAACTGCTGCTGCATGCGGCCAAGAGTTTGCGCGCCGGTGGCTTCACGACGGTCATTCTAATCGGCGATTCCGGCGGAAATCAGAACGGCATGAAGGCGGCCGCCGACCAGCTCAACGCCGCGTGGAAGGGCACGGGTGCTCGCGCCATGTTCATTGGCGATTACTACACGAAATCCGCGGCGGACATTCGCACCTATCTCGGCGGTCTTGGTTTTTCGCTGGACGCCATCGGCAGCCATGCCGGGATGGTCGATACGTCGGAACTGCTGTTCGTCAACCCGGCCCTCGTGCGTCGCGACCGGCTGGCTCCGAGCGGTGGTGCTCCCGACAGTGGTGTGAATGGCGATCCTACGAAAGCCACCGCCGCGCTCGGGAAATCGCTGGTGCAGATCAAGATCGATAACGCGTTGGCGCAGATTCGTGCGTCGCGCGCCACGACCGGAGGATACTGATGCACAAACTGCTAACGGCCGCACTCGTCTCACTGGCGACCACGTCGGCGCTGCACGCGCAGGAACGCCCGAATCTGCTGGCCGCGCCGTATCTCGAGGCCATGACCTGGACCGAGATTCGTGATGCCATTCAGGGTGGCAAGCGGGTGGCGATCATCCCCACCGGCGGCACCGAGCAGAACGGTCCCCACATGGTGATGGGCAAACACAATTACATCGTCACCTTCGCCGCCGGGCAGATCGCGCAGCAACTCGGCAATGCGCTGGTGGCGCCCACGGTGCAGTACGTGCCCGAGGGCGACTACACCCGCCCGAACTTCGGCGACAAGCCCGGCGTCATTTCGCATCCGTCGCCCAGCTACGACCGGTTGCTCGACGCGGCCGTGCGATCACTGCGCGTGTCGGGATTCACCGACATTCTGCTGATCGGCGATAGCGGTGGCAATCAGGCGGGCCTCACGGCTGTGGCGAATGCGCTCAACGCCGAGTGGGCGGGCACAGGCGTCCGTGTATACGCGCTGGTTGACTACTACCAGAAGGGGCGCATTCAGATTCGCGACTACCTGAAGGCCACGTACGGATGGGATGAGCAGATGGTGGGATCGCACGCCGGCACCAGCGACACCTCGCAGCTGCTGTACGTGTTCGCCGACGGCATCCGGCTCGACAAGCGCATGCCGAATGGTGGCAGCCCGGACGCTGGCGTGACTGGTGATCCGACCAAGGCCTCCGCCGCCATCGGAAAGATCGCCATCGATCAGAAGGTGAATGCGGCGCTCACGCAGTATCGCGCGTTGAAGGGCGGCACGCCGTAGCGCGGTGACACCAGTTGTGCGACCAGCAACCGCCCCGCCGCATCCATGGATGCGGCGGGGCGTTTGTCATGCGTGCCGGGTTCCAAAGAACCCGGCATTCGATCAGAGGCCGAAGCTCACGCGAGCATACATGTACCGGCCGTTGAAGCCGAACGGCGAGAGGCCGGAGTAGCGGTACACGCCGTAGGTGCCCTGGCCGCTATAGTTGGCCGCGACGTCGCCCAGATCCTTGATGGCATCCGGGTACACGTCGAACATGTTGTCCAAGCCGAGCGTGAGCGTGGCGCGCTTGAGCACCTTGTACGACGCGCTGACGTCGGTGATGAACTTCGGGCTGAGCACCAGGTCCGGCACCTGACGCGCGGTGCCACTGGCAAGCGCCTGCACGCCGGTGACCTGCCCGAAACGCTGACCTCGCAGCGAGAGGGAGAGATCACCCCTCTCGTACGTGCCATTCAGCACGAGGTTGTTGCGCGGCTGCCCCAGCTCGATGCGGCCACGTTCGGCGCGGCCGAACAACGTTTCGTTCAGGTTCCCCAGCTGCGCTGGCGTGTTCACCACGACCTTCGTCACCTTGGTCCTGTTCTGGTTGTAGCCGGCCGTGAGCCGCACGATGCCATTGGCCTTGAGGTCGAGGCCGTAGTTCACGACCACATCGAGACCCTTGGTCTTGGTGTTGATGGCGTTGGTGAAGTAGCGTCCGCCGCCCACGCCGGTGAGGCCGTTCTGGGCGAAGAAGTTGACGACGCCCGTGCCGATGAAATTCTCGGAGAGCACGACGCGATCGCTGATCGCGATGTCGTAGTAGTCCGCCGTGACGGTGAGGCTCTTCGTCGGCTGCATCGTGATACCGCCGCTCAGGTTCACCGAGCTTTCCGGCTTGAGATCACGGGCGCCCAGCAGACGCGCTTCCTTGCTGTCCACCGGGAGCGTCTTGATGTCCACCGGGAGACCGTTCACGAACGTGGTGGCGGTCGACGTGAAGTAGCTCTGCTGCAGCGACGGCGCGCGGAAACCGGTCGACGCGGCGCCGCGGATAGCGAACTTGTCGGTGGCGGCGAAGCGGGAGGTGAGCTTACCCGTCGCCTTCGAACCGAAGTCACTGAAGTTTTCGAAGCGCGCCGCGGCGCCGATCAGCCACTTGGCGGTCAGATCGCTTTCGACGTCGAGGTAGGCCGCGCCGGCCGTGCGCGAGCGGTCCAGTGCATCCTTGGGCGAGAAGCCGGGAAACACCTGGGCCCCGACCAACGCGATCGAGGTGTTGCCGGCGCTGTTGCGCACCGGGTTGCCGGCCGCGTCGAGCACGGGCACGCCGCCGTTCACGTACGAGGCCAATTCACCCGCCTCGATGGAGTAGTTCTCCCACCGGAACTCGGCACCGCTCGAGACGCGCAGCGGGCGCCCGTTCATGTCGAACTTGCGCGTGACGTCGAGGTTGGTGAGCGCCTGACCGAAGCCGAGGGTGCCGGCGTCGAAGGTCGTCGGGCTGGCGAGCCCCATCGAGGCGTTGTTCGAGTTCGAGATGATGAACTGGAAGGCATTCCCGCCGTACACCTGGCTCAGATCCCAGTCCCATCCCTTCGCCGTGCCCTTCGCACCACCGCCGATCGAGATGTCATCGATATTCGATTCGATGTTCGGCAGGAAGCCGTTCGGGTACAGCTTGGAGATCACCTGCGTGGTCTGAATCGGACGGCGGAAGAAGCCGGTGGACCGGCCGTCCCGCTTGCCGAAGGATCCGAACGCGTAGAGCTGCACGTTGTCGTTCAGGTTCTGGGCGGCATTGAACATGCCCACCAGATCGGCCGTGGCGGCGTCGCCCGACCAGTGCGTGGCACGCTGCGCGGTCGCTTCACGCGCGTCGCCCGTGGGATACTGTTGGCGCGGATCGTTAAACGTACGGTTGGTCATGGCGCGGTTGCGCCATTCCACGCCGGCGTGAAAATAGCCGCCGTTGCCCCACGACAGCCCCTGGTCGGCACTCACCACCGTGTTGGTACCGTCGTTGCGCTTGCCGAGGCCTGGGACATCCGTGTTGAACTGGCCCGTCTGGCTAAACACGTCGCCCGTGCCGGCGCCCTTCAGGATGATGTTGATGACACCCGCGATGGCATCGGAGCCGTACTGGGCGGCGGCGCCGTCACGCAGAATTTCGATGCGGTCGATCATCGACGCCGGGATGGCGTTGAGGTCCACCGCAGACGTACCACGACCCACGGTGCCGTTGTTGTTGATCAGCGCGCTCGTGTACCGGCGCTTGCCGTTCACCAGCACCAGCGTTTTGTCGGGCGCGAGACCGCGCAGCGTAGCCGGGCGCACGTGGTCCGTGCCGTCGGCCACCGCTGGGCGCGGGAAATTCAACGACGGCGCCGCCGCCTGCAGCATCTGCGCCGTCTCGACGCGTCCGGTCGATTTCAGCGCCGCCGTGTTGATCACGTCCACGGGCACCGGGCTCTTCACCAGCGTACGCTCGCCGCCACGCGAACCGGTCACGGCCACCGCTTCGAGCTGCGTGGTGGACTTCTCCAGCACGAAGTTCTGCGTCACGCGCCCGCCCGCGGCTACCGTGATGCTGGCGGTCTTGCCCGCGTAGCCCAGCATGCGCACACGCAGTTCGTACGTGCCGGGGCGCATCGTGAAGCGATAGCTACCGTCGGCGCGTGTGATGGCGCCCACCTGCGTCCCCACCACGCCGATCGAGGCGCCCTGCAGTACCTCACCGGAAACACTCAGTGTCACTTTGCCTTCCACGGTGCCGGTCGCTTGACGGGCGTGTAGTGGAGGGGTAACGACGAATGCGGTAAGGCTGCCAACGAGGGCAAGTGCAACAAGACGACATCTGCGAATCATGAGCGGTGCTCCGGGAAGGGGAGGTGACCCAATGGGTCGGTAACTGCCCTAACATTCGCCGGATTGGGATAAAACGCAAATAATGCTACGCGAAAGCATTTTCCCTGATGTTCAGCTCACACAAACGGACCGTGAAACGCAACGCCCCCGCCGCGACCGGAGTCGCGGCGGGGGCGTGACACAAGCCGCAGTCGGAACGTCAGCTCTTGAAGTTCACATTGTTGCGCGTTTCCACGTCGGGGAGTGGAATGCAGGTCATGGTGCTGTAGGACTGTCCCTTCCGGTTCACGCCCGACGACGGGAACGCGATCTTCTTGCGCAGCATGTCACCGAACCGCTGACCTTCGCTGAAGAGCTGCCGGCGACGCTCTTCGATCACCAGGGCGTTGATATCGGTGCCCGCTGCCGGCATCGCCATCGGGGCGATGCTCGAGAGCGCACGCACACGGTTGATGGCATCGATCGCCGTCTGACCTGTGGACGCTTCCGCAAGGATCAACTGCGCCTCGGCGTACGACGCAATCGTGAGCGGCGCCGCACCGCTGACGCTGAACTTCTGCTGTTGCCACATCGGTGTCACATTGTCGAGCCCGACGCGGTTCAGGTTGGTCACGCGCACGCGCGGATCGGCCACCCCGTTCACCGTGAGGCCGCGGTAGTCCGGCCCGACGGAGAGGTAGTTGGCCCGCACCGTGAGATTGTAGAAACGGTTCTCACGGCGAACATCCACCTCCGAGAACTCGGCGATGCGTGTGTAGCCGCTCGGTACGAGTGCCGCATCGGCCGCTGCCCCCGCCAGATTGCCAAGATTCAGACGCGTCCGCGCCCGCCCAACGCGCGCCATGTTCAGCAAACTCGCGTCATTTATGGCGGTCGCCGTGACAATCGCATCGGAGAAGCGCTTCTCGGCGATCGCAAACGCCGCGGCTGACGTGACACTCGGCCCACCGTTGAATGCCAGTTCGCACATCGCCTCAGCGAGCAGTACGTACATGTAGCCGGCGTACGCGTCCGTCTCGGCGAGGATCCGCTGGCGATTGGGCACCTGTGCATCGGTGAACGTCTTCAGGCGGGTGTTCAGATCTTCCAGCTGAAAGCGCGCCTGCTGGGCTGGCGTGTAGAAACCCATCGACGTGGTCGCGCGGCTGCCCGGACAGCCGCCCGGCGCCTGCTTGATCTCCACGATGCCGCGCCACTCCCAAATGTGATTGTCGACGAACCCGTTCGACGACAGGTACTCGCCGGAGAGCATGCCGGTGGTGGCAGCGAACTGCATGAAGGCGCACTGCGCCGACTGAAGGGCCGCTGCTTCAAGAATCGGGGCGAGCGCGGGATCGCTGAGCGCGTCGGCGGTGACGCGTCCAGGGTTATCGACGGCAAGGAGGCTGTTGCACGACGCGGTGGCCGCGAGCGAAAGCACCAGCGTCGCACGCCGGAACGTGATCTTCATCATGATCGTCTCGGTGGGTCAGAAGGTGAGTCGCACGGTGGTCACGAAACTGGCCGTCGGTGGCAGGATCGTCTGGAATCCGTTGGACAACTGTCCCACGGCACGAACCTCCGGATCCCACGCATGGCGTCCGGCAATATCGACGTCGATACGACCGTCACGTGAGGTATTCCAACCGTGCTGCTCGGTCCAGAGCATTGACAGATTACGGCCGGCGACGCTGACCGTGCCGCCCTGCGCGCCGATGAACCGCACGAACTTCGGTGCGATCGTGTATGTCGCCGACACTTCACGGAGGCGAAGGAATCCAGCCTTGTACGTACCCGGCACGTCGGCCTCGATCGCGCGGTACACCTGGAGCAAGGGGTCGTTGCGCAGCAAGACCGCTTCGGTCGATCCCTGATTGTGCAGCGCGCGGATTTCGGTGTTCGACTGAATGTGGCCGCCGTTCCCGTCTACGCGGGCGTACAGGCGCAGGTTCTTGAACAGCGTGACCGTGGAATTCACACCGAACTGCCACGTGGGCTGCGAATGCCCCCAATACACGCGCGGTGCCGCCGAGCAGGCCACATCGGCTCCACCCTGCTCGAGCCCCGACTTGCCGGTGCCGCCGTCGCAGATCGACGTGAGTACCGTGCCGTTGGCATCAATCGTGGCGGACTTCACCTTGTACATGAAGAAGTCGGCAATGCCGAAGCCCACACGGTTCTGCGCCTGTCCACCGCCGCCGACGGTGAGGAACTGCGTGCCACCCATGTTGACGATTTCGTTGCCGTTGTTCGAGATCTGCGTGCCGACTTCCCACGCCAGCTTCTCGCCGCGCAACACGTTCAGGTTCAGGCCCACTTCGTTACCCCAGCCCTTCACCTTGCCGATGTTGACGACCTGTGAGCCCGGGAAACCGACCGAGGGCGGAATCGGCGAGTTGACGATGGCGTCGGTCACGTTGCGCTGGTAATACGTGTACTCGAGCTCCACGCGTCCATCGAGCATCGTCGCTTCGAAGCCGGCTTCCGACTCGGTGCTGCGTTCGGGCTTGAGTGAGGGATTACCGAACGACGCGGGCACGAGGCCCGATGCGTTCTGGTAGCCGACGCTCGGGTCGTATAACCGCGACGCATCAAAGGTGCCCGGCTGCGTGCCCGCCGCGCCGATCGCGCCGCGTAGCCGCAGCGACTGCGTGAAGGGCATCTTGAACCACGGCTCTTCGCTGATCACCCACGAACCGCTCAGCTTCGGATAGTAGATCGCCGAGAAGTCTTCGCCGAACGTGCTGTTGTCGTCACCGCGAACGGCGGCTGTGAGGAAGACGCGGTTGTTCCAGGCCAGCTCCTGCTGCACGAACATGCCGACCGTGGCGTTGGCGAGGTAGTCCTCGGTGCCGCTGCGAGTCGCGCCGCCGGAGATCGTGGTGATCGGACCGGCGGGGAAGGTGAGGGCCGAGGCGCCCACCGAGCTCAGTTCATTCCGGAACGCCTGAAGGCCCATGGAACTCGTCATGCTGAACGGGCCAACATTGTACTTGAGCGATCCGGCGTAGTCGAGCGTGAACACCGTGCGCGAGCTGCGGTTGACGTTCTTCGAGCCCAAGCCATTGCTGGCGAGGAAGTCGAGATTGCCCAGTGGCTGGCGCGGATACATGAATGACGCGTTTTCCGAGCCGACGTCGAAGCCGGTGGTCAAGCGGTGCGTGAACCACGGCTTCGGCGCGTAGTTGGCCTTGAGGCTGAGCGTGGTACGATCGATATCCGCCAGGCTCACGGCATCGTCCCAGCTTTCCGGCGGCGAATTGTAGAATCCACGCTTGCCGGTGCCGAGGGCGAGCGGCGTGCCCCACACCAGCTGACTAAAGGGATCGATGTCGATCGCACCCTGTGCGAGGCGCGCGCGATCACGCACGTGTCCAAGGCTCGCCGACAGGCGCAACGTTTTGCCCGCCGTCATGTCGACGTTGGCGCGGGCGCTGAATTTCTTGTCGTAATTGTGCTTCACGATGCCGACGTCGTCATCCCATGATCCCGCGATGTAATAGCGGGCATCGTCGGTGCCACCGCTCAGGCTGGCGTTGTAACCGGCGTTACGTCCGTTCGTGAAGATCGGACCGTTGCCGAATTCCGCTTCCTGACGATAGATGTTGACGCCTTCCACCGCGTTCGTCGCCGGGT
>CAMBRJ010000022.1 GCA_945870175.1 Gemmatimonas phototrophica | reverse complement strand
GTATCGCCAGAAGAACGCGCCGTGCTGGTGCCGGCGCGCCGGTAGCGCTTATCCGTGTTGGTTCCGTGTGATCCGTGTCATCCGTGTTCCGGCTGTTACGATCTCGCCAGGTCACCGCCGGTGGTGTCACGGACAGATCGAAAACAGCCAGAACACGGATCACACTGATGACACCGTAACAACACGGATTTGCTCCGGGTGTCCGTCCAAGGTCGTCGGCGTCCCGACGATTTTCTATTGTTTGATTGAACAACACGCGGACGACCTCAAGGCGCCGCGCCATGGAGTCGTCCGCGAGACCGTTTTGCTTATCCGTTTTGGTTCCGTGTCATCCGTGTTCCGGCCGTTGCGATCTTGTGGTGTCACCACCGGTGGTCGCGCGCACAGATCGAAAACGGCCAGAACACGGAGACCGCGGATCACACGAAAACCACACGGATACGCCGTGGCCCTACGGTCGAATCCCCGTGACCACGAGCACCCGATCACGATTCGACCGGAACTCGGCTCAATGCAATGAATGCACTTCGACAAAGGCCGCGAACACGCGATCGATTTCGATCTGCATGCCGTCTTCGCGTTGCAACAGTACGCTGCGACTGGTGCAGCATTGACAGCGCATGACGACTCCGGGCTGAATGCCGACGGACGAACAATGAGTTCGGACGATCTCAAACAAGACCGCCCCGACGGCAACACGCTCGCCAACTGTGATGTCTATCAGCGAACGGGACGAATCTGGCCGCGGCGTGGCGAGCATCAGGCGCTCCTCGTGGAACGGGTCGGTGGTGAAAAGTGGCCCCAGTGGTCTGTCCTGCCTGCGTCGCCGCACTCGTGCGCGAGGCAGGTCGTGATAGGTGCGCAATTCCAGACTGGCCCACAGTCGTGGAATGCCGGACAATGCGTCCGCGGAATCACTGACAGCCGCTGATAACGACTGCACCGGCGTGGAGCGCGTGGTGGCTGGACTCGCCACACGCCGTCGCATCCACTATGCTCGAGGTCGCTACCTCCGCACGCGTGTTCGCCGTGCTTCGATTGCAACGTGTGGAGCGAGAGTACATTTGAAGAGGGCTCCGCGACGGGCTCTGGCCGGGAAGGATCGCACTCATTAACTGAGACGAGGACTGTAAATGCGATGGAAGCAACTCTGGACAATGGCCGTTGCGGCGACGATGGCCATCCCCACGATCGCCGAGGCGCAGTTCATGACCTACAACAGTCAGGTCTCGTTTTTGGCAGCGATTACCAATCCCGGGGTCGACACATTTACGGGATTCGCCCTCGGGACTGCCGCGTCGCCGCTCACGCGCTCGGCTGGTGCGTACAGCTACAAGGCGTCCGTCACGGATGACGTGAACGTGTTCGGTGCCGGCACCGTTGGTGATCCCTGGTTGTCCATCGACTTTGCGCCCAATGTGCTGACGTTCTCGACGTTTACCAGTGGTGTCGCCGCCGTCGGCGGCAACTTCTTTGGCTCGGATGCCGACGGACTCTTCCAGAGTGGCAACATCGTGGTCACCTATGTCGATGCGACCGGCACCTATTCACAAACGCTCGTGGCACCGACCGGCGACACGTTCTTCGGTGTGGTGTCCCTCACGGGCGCAATGATCTCGTTCTCGATCCAGGCGGTGCAGCCGTCTGATGAGGAGAGCCTCTGGCCTACCGTAGACAACCTGACGCTCGGTCAGGGGACGAGTGCCAGCGTACCGGAGCCCGCCCCCGCCGCCCTCATCATCACTGGTCTGCTCGCGATGGGGCTGGTGTCCCGTCGCCGAAACAGCGCACGCTAGTGATGGTCCACCGCGATGGTGCGTCTTCAAATCGCGGTAGATCGTGACGGGCCATTCGCAGTTCTCCTGATCCGACCCCCCCCCGCGACGTGCAACGCGGGCGCCGTGATCGTGTCGAGCGAGCCGGCCGTCGCCAGACGCCTCGGGCAGTCGTCGACATCGGCACGCTGCGCGAAGTCGTTCCACGTCGGAATCGCTCCCTCGGCGTTCTCCTGTATTGATCGAATAGAACGCGAATCCGCGTCACCGTTTTGCGTATCCGTGTGGGTTCCGTGTGATCCGTATCATCCGTGTTCCGGCTGTTGCGATCCTGCCAATGCACTGCCGCTTGAGGTTCGGACAGATCGAAAACAGCCGGAACACGGATTTTGCGGATCGCACCGAAAAAACACGGATAAGCCGAGTGAGCCTTACGGTCGAATGCCCGTGACCACCGGCAACACGATCTTCGAGGCCTTTGCCTTGCTGCGATAAATGCGCTGCGTCGCCGCGCGGAAGTCACTCGGCTTCGCTTCAAAGATGTTCGGCACGAATGTTTGCGGGTTACGATCGATCAGCGGGAACCAGCTGCTCTGCACCTGGATCATCACGCGGTGTCCCTTCTTGAACGTGTACGCTTGCGTATGCAGGTCGATGGAAATGGCCTCGGCCACGTTGGGCACGAGCGGCATCGGCTTTTCGACGCTCTTCCGGAAGCGCGCGCGATAGACGTCGTTGGCGACCATGAACTGGTAGCCGTTCATCTTAAGATCCTTCAGCCCCGAGTCCGGGTACACGTCGATGAGCTTCACCACGTAGTCCGCATCCGTGCCGCTGGTGGCGGCGTGCAGCGTGACCGCCAGATCGCCGGCGATGGTGAGATCCTCTGTGAGCGTGGGGAGCTCCCAGCTCAACACGTCGGGGCGATTGTGCACGAAGCGCTGGTCGTCGGTAAGCCAGGTGCTCCAGGTGGAGCCGGGGCCGTACGTCATCTGCACCGGCCGCTGGCGGTAGGGCACCGGCTTGGCGGGGTCGGACACGTAGGCATCGTACGTTGGCGCCGTCGCGGTGGGCGGCTCCCAGGCCAGCGCGCCGCCTTCACGCATGTACAGGCTGCGTGGTGACACGGCGGTCTTGGGTGGCCACGTGTCGTAGCGCTTCCACACGTTGCTGCCGGCTTCGAACACGAGCGCTTCCGGCAACGTCCATCCGGCCACGTCGCGTTGCTCCGGATGCAGATGGCGCGCAAAGAACGGCGCCATGATCGAGTCGCGAAAAAAGCGTGCGGTCGGCTGCCCAAACTGAATCGGACCCAGCGAGGCACCTTCACCGCGCATCCAGCCGCCATGATTCCACGGACCGACGACGAGGAAATTCTTCCCCTCGCGATCGTGCTTCTCCAGTTCGCGGTAGATCGTGACCGGCCCGTAGAAATCCTCCTGATCCCACCATCCCGCCACATGCAACGCGGGCACGGTGACCTTGTCGAGGTAACCGGTCATCGCCTGACGCTTCCAGAACGCATCGAAGTTGGGATGCTGCGCGAAGTCGTTCCACGTGGGAATCGATCCCTTTAACAGGCGCTCGTTCACCGTTTTGAGTGAGCCGAGCCGCAGGTACCATTCGTACGTATCGAAGGCGTCCATGTCGAACTGCTTCACATCCTTGCCGCTCTCCATCATGGTGGCGTACTCGAAGCCGTAGCTCAGACGGAACGCCCCGTTGTGATGGAAATCGTCGCCCTTCCACATGTCGGCGGGTGATGCTTGCGGCGACCCCGCCTTGAGCGCCGGGTGCGGATCGAGCATCGCCATCGCCGCCGTCCATCCGTCATACGACACGCCGGTCATGCCGACGCGGCCGTTGTTATTGGGGACGTGCGTGAGCAACCAGTCGATGCTGTCGTACGCGTCGGTGCTTTCGTCGATCGCCTTCGGATCCGCGCGGTTGGCGCGCGGCGGCCGCTGCATCACGAACTGACCCTCCGACTTGAACTTGCCGCGGATGTCCTGGAATACGTACACGTAGCCGTCGCGCGCGAGGTCGCGGGCCATGAATCCCCAGTTTGTGGCCACCCGGTCCGACGTGTTGCCATCCACCCCGTATGGTGTGCGCACGAACAGGAAGGGGAGGGGCCTCGCCGGATTCGCGGGCGCGAGGATGCGTGTGTAGAGTCGCGTGCCATCCCGCATCGGGATCATCGACTCGGTGAGGACATAGCCCGCCGCGGTGGGCGCAGGCGCGGTGGCTGGCGTGGCTGGCTGGGCGGCAAGTGCACGCCCGCCCAGCAGCAGCATGGGGAAGAATCGGGAGAATCGCATGCTATAGCATGCAGCGCGGGCGGATCGGGCGACAGGTCGGTGCGCTGGTCGCTGGACGCCTCGCGCGTTACTCCAGCGGCTTGGGCGTGGTGCGCCCGATGATGATCGTGACGTTGTCGCTGCCCCCACCATCGAGCGCCTCCTGCAAGAGCTGCTCGGCCGCCTGCTTGGCGCTCGTCATCGCGCCCAGCACCTCGGCGATGCGCGCATCAGTGACATGCTTGGTGAGACCATCGGAGCAGATCAAGTGCACGTTGCGCCAGTCGGCATCGAGTCGCGTGACCACCGGCATAGTTTTGTCGGACCCGATCGCGCTGGAGAGCACGTGCGCCAGCGGCGAGTTGCTGGCCGTGCTGGCCGACAGAACGCCGTCGTCCACCAGATCCTGCGCCATCGTCTGATCGCGCGTCATCTGCGACAGCACGCCATCGCGCCACACGTAGTAGCGCGAGTCGCCGACCTGTAGCAGGTAGTACGTGGGCCACACGCCGATGTAGAGCGTGAGCGTGGTGGCCATCGTGCCGCGCAGCCCCTGGGCATCGCGACGCGCGCGCACCGCGCCGTGCGCCTGCATCGCCGCCGACTGCAGCAGGTCGATGAACTCCGTGGCGTCGGCCTTGGCGCCGTAATACACCGTGACGCTGCCGTCCACATAGCGCATCAGCGACTCCACGGCGATCGCGCTGGCTTCCGCGCCACCGACACCGCCGCCCACGCCGTCGGCCACCATCGCCACGTAGGCGAGCCGCTGCTCACCAGCCGGAAAGCGCTGCTCGATATCCGGCAGGTTGGTGGAGATGACGTTGATGCGCTTGTGGAACGTGGCCATCAGGAAGTGATCCTGATTTTCCTTGCGCACCAAGCCAGTGTGCGACAGGCCGAACACGTCCATTTCGTCGTCGCGCGGTTTACGCGCGGGGTCTACGCATTCGCTCATTGGAAGGGGAGGCGGGTCATCGCATAGGTTAGCGCGCACCATGGGCCGTGGCGAGCATTCGGGCAGCGTAGCGCGCGACTTTCTCGACGAGATGGGACGATACGGCCTAACAGGGGACGAGATACCGGTCTGAGGCGAGACAAACTGGACGTTGCCTCGCGGCCCACGGTAACGTGGCGGGTTTCGGCTGCTGGCGCGTTGGAAACGGGTGATTCTTGTGGAATCGCGCAATCCAGCCCCCGATATAGATGGCGTCGCCACTCCATGGACGTCAATTTCTACGCTATGACCAGCCTCATGCATACCGCCGAGCAACTCAGCGCCGCCCTCGCGGGCCGCTACGTGGTTGAACACCAGATCGGCGAGGGCGGCATGGCCACCGTCTATCTCGCGCGGGACATCAAGCACGACCGAAAGGTTGCGCTCAAGGTGCTCAAGCCCGAACTCGGCGCCGTGCTTGGGGTCGAGCGATTCCTCGCCGAAATCAAGGTCACGGCGAACCTGCAGCACCCAAACCTCCTCCCGCTCTTCGACAGCGGTGAGGCCCTCGGGTTGCTCTTCTATGTGATGCCGTTCGTCGAGGGCGAGACGTTGCGGGCACGACTCGAGCGCGAGCAACAGTTGCCGGTGGATGAGGCCGTGCGGATTGCGGCCGCGATCGCGAGCGCTCTGGCGTACGCGCACGAGCGTGGCGTGATCCACCGCGACCTGAAGCCGGAGAATATTCTGATGCAGTCGGGCCAGCCGGTGGTGGCCGACTTCGGTATCGCGTTGGCCGTCAGCAATGCCGGCGGCGCGCGCGTAACGCAGACTGGCCTCTCGCTCGGCACGCCGCTGTACATGAGCCCTGAGCAGGCGACGGGCGACCGCACGATCGACGCGCGCAGCGACATCTACTCGCTCGCGGCAATGACCTACGAAATGATCGCCGGCGAGCCGCCCCACACGGGGCCGAACGCGCAGGCGATCATGGCGAAACTGCTCACCGCAGACGCCGCTCCGCTCTCCTCGCTGCGCAAGAGTGCGCCGGTACACGTCGAGCTGGCCGTGGCGAAAGGACTGGCGAAGGTGCCGGCGGACCGGTTTGCGAGTGCCGCGGATTTTGCGGCGGCGCTCGACGGGTCGAGGGCCGTGACGTTTCCGACCGGTACGACCCGAGGTGCGACGGGGGGCGCGGCCCGACCGTCCCGCGGCCGTGCGCGCGAGGTCGTGGCCTGGACCGTGGCGGTGGCAGCGATCGCGGCGGCACTCTGGCTCCGGCCCGGCGCAGTGCAGCCGCGCCCCATGGTCCGCGTCGGACTCGACCCAACCGACAGTATTGTCCCACAACCGGCGGCGCTCGGCGGACAAAACCTGTCCGCAGTGGCGATCTCGCCCGACGGCACGATGCTCGCTTACATCGGAAGCGCCGACCGCCGGCAGTCGCTGTACGTGCGAGAACTTTCAGGCGAAACATTTCGGCAAGTCGCCGGGGCAGACCGCGTTTCGGCTCCAACGTTCTCGCCGGATGGGCGCTCGATCGCCTTCCTCGACGGAGCCAACCACCTCCTCCGAATACCGGTATCCGGTGGCGTGGCGCGAACGCTCGTCGATTTTGCAGGCCCGCCGAACTGGGCCGACGACGGCAACCTCTACTACAGCGTGCAGGGTTCCATCAGGTCTGTGCCGGCAGACGGCGGACCGGAACGCGTTGTCGTTGAGCGAAGCGGTGATAACCCGAACATGGTAAACCCGAATGCGCTCCCGGGCGTCCGCGCCGCACTCGTCCAGACCCGAAAGTCGGCGGGGGATGAGTGGCGCATCGGCGTTGTAGACTTGGCGTCCGGCAAGCTGACAGATCTCGGAGTCGCCGGAGTACGACCGATGTATGTCGATCCAGGATTCATCGTGTTCTCGCCCACGAATGGTGTGTTGGCGGCAGTGCAATTTGATGCCCGGCGTCTCCGGGTTGCCGGAAGTCCGGTCCTGCTGGCCCAGCTGTCCACTGCGGCTGGCTGTGATTGCGCGGTGGCGCGCCGAAGTGGCGCGGTCGTGTATCGCTGGTTTGCAAGCGATAGAGTGGCGGCGACTGAGGTGGCGTTGGTGGACCGCCGCGGCATCGGCCGCGTGCTCCTCGACGACGGGCGTCATTTCGACCAGCCTCGTGTATCGCCTGATGGCGAGCGCATGTCCGTGCGAGCGGGAGGCACCGGCATGGATGGCGACGTGTGGTTGTACGAGCTGGCGGGCGGCGCGATGAGCCGACTGACGTCCGACAACAACAGCTATCGCGCCTCCTGGACCCGTGATGGCGCGGGGGTGCTGTGGATCTCCAGAGTGGCCAACATGCCACGTGTGTGGACGCGCCCGTGGGACGGGAGCGCCCCGGCGTCGGTGGTGATCGATTCCACCGACGTCGCGGAATATCAAGACGGCGCAGCGGGAGGCTGGTCTGCACTGCGCACCTGGCAGTCCCGCGACGTCGCCATCATTGCCCGCGATTCGGTGCGAGCTGGCCGAGCGCTGCCGTTCGCGCTCCTCACGGACACGCCGACCAATGAGACGAACATCGCGCTTTCGCCGAACGGCGCCCTGGTCGCCTATCAATCCGACGAAACCGGTGAGTTGGAAGTGTATGTCCGACCCGTCCCGGGGCCCGGAAAGCGCCTGACGGTGTCGGTGGGAGGTGGGGAACAAGCGCGATGGTCGCCCGATGGCAAGACGCTCTACTATGTCAGCAGCGGCGGCCAGCTGATGGCGGCGCTCCTTGCACCAAGCGCTGAACTCGCCGTGATCCGTCGCGACTCGCTGTTCGCGTTGGCGATCAACACCGTGGAGGGCACCAGTGTTGATGGGAGGTACGACGTGATGCCCAACGGCCGCGAGTTTGTGATCGTGCGGCCCAAGGGAATCCAGGCGCGGAACCCGCTCCGCACGACGTTGCTCCTCGACTGGCAATCGCTCTTTGCGGCACCGGCGGCGGCGCGAGCGCCGTGAGTGAAAAACCAGAGCCCCCACGGCACGCGCGCAACAGGAGACCGATGCTGCACCGAAGCATCTTCTTGCTGCTGACCCTCGCCCTGTGCCTCGTGCCGAGCGCGGCCGCGATCGCGCACGGTCAGACGGCAGGGAAAACGCTGGATATCTATTTCATCGATACCGAAGGCGGACAGGCCACGCTCTACGTCTCGCCGTCAGGGCAAACGCTCCTCGTGGATACCGGGAACTCGGGCGAGCGCGATCTGAACCGGATTCTGGATGTCCTGACCACCGCGGGTGTGAAGCAGATCGACCACATGTGGCTCACCCACTATCATGGCGACCACTTCGGCAGCATGGTGGACCTGTCGAAGCGAATCGCCATCAAGCAGCTGTACGATCATGGCCCGTCGATTGAAGGAGACCGGCCGAGGGTGGCCGCCTTTCAGAAGGTGTACGCCGAGCTCTACGCGAAGATACCGCGGAGCGTGGTGAAGCCCGGAGACCAAATTGCGTTCACCGGCACCGACATGACGGCGGTCATGAGCGACGGAAATCCGCTAACGAGGCCGCTGGCGAAAGCGCCGGGGGCCGGACGGCCGAATCCACTGTGCGCGACCTTCGCGGCACGCGACGAGAGCACGGTCGATCCGGACAATCATCAGTCGGCCGGCTTCGTGATGGCCTATGGCCGGTTTCGCACGATTAATCTCGGCGACCTCACGTGGAGCCGCGAGTACACGTTGATGTGCCCGAACAACAACATCGGCACGTTCGACCTGTATCTGACGAACCACCATGGACTGGATCAGTCCGGGTCGCCGGCGTTCGTGCACGCGATCCAGCCTCGCGTCGCCGTGATGAACAACGGCACCCGCAAGGGCGGGGCGGTTCAGACGTATCAAACCCTGGAGTCGTCGCCCGGCTTCGACGATCTGTGGCAGCTCCACTGGTCGTATGCCGGCGGCGTCGAGCACAACCCGCCCGCGCTGCAGATCGCGAATATCGACGCACCGGATCAGCTGGCCGCGATCATCGGAATGGCGTCAGGGGCCCAGCCCGCGGTCGCCCCGCCAGCCGGTCCTGCCGGCAACGCGGCACACTCCCCCGCGCACTACCTCAAAGTATCCGCACGAACGGATGGTTCGTTTACCGTGACGAACAGCAGAAACGGATACTCGAAGTCGTACGCGGCGAGACCGTAAGGACGATTGCCTCGACGCTGGCTCCGGTCTCCGCCGGGCGCAGACTACGGTTTGACGTTCTTGACGAGCGCCTTCAGTTCATCAACAAAGTTGAACACCACCACCGGCTCCGGTCGCGGTCGGCCGACAATGCGCATCATCAGAAAGCGCGTGCCGTCAGCGGACACGTCGTACTGCGGGGTGTAGGTCTGCGCGTAGTACATCGACGCGTCGAACAATTCCTTCGACGTGCCCTTGATCAAGGTCGGACCTAGCGTCACGGGAACGGCCACGATTTTGTCTCTCGCATTGCGATAGAACAGTTCACGACCGGAGCGCGCCCAGCGTGGTTCGATGCCACCGTCCTGTGATATCTGGAACTTGGCCGCGGACGTTTCAGGGAAAGACACGACGAAGATTTCATGCCGGCCCGATTCATTTGAGCTGTAGGCCAACCACTTGCCATCCGGAGAGACCGCCGGCGACAAGTCTTCGAACTTCGAGGCCACCAGCACCCGTGGCACCGTGTCGACGCCGACGCGTATTCCGAGAATGTCGCCGGCTCCGGGCGCTTGGTTGTCCGTGCGGAAAACGATCCACGTGCCGTCGGGCGACGGCGTGCCGCCGAAGACCTGGCGCTTCTCTCCCATCGGCACTGCCTTGGGCTGGCTTCCTTCGCCGATGAGTACCTGAAAGAGCGTGGAGAATGCGCCGCCCTGAATTCCCGCGAAGTAGACGGTCTTACCGTCTGGTGCCCACGCGGCCCTTCCACTCATCGCCACGGCACCCGTCGTCAGTCGGAGCGGCGGCGACTGGTCCAACGGCACCATCCACAGGTCATCGTCGATCGACATGGCGACCCGTGATCCATCCGGCGAGAGCGTGACTCCACCATGGCGCCCGAGGAGATCTGCGCGCATCACCGTCGGTGTGCCCGCGCGGTCCACCCAATGTGCCCGATACATGGCCGGGCCCAACTTGGTATAGAACAATGTCCCACTCGCCGATAACGAAAAATCGGCAATCAACCCACCCGATGGGATATTCATCATCACGGTATCGCGCAGCTCCATCGCTGGCCCCGTCACGGCAAGGCGGCCTTGGTCGAACGGCGCCGCCATCAGTACGCCATCGGACCGGAGATACACGATGTGCCCTGACGATGCATACTGCGCACGAATCCCGCGCAGCAAGGGCGTCGCTTTCCCCGTGGCGAGGTCGACGACCGCCACGACGAGCGAATCCGGACGACTCCCGAACAGGGCGTCGAAGGCGATGGTCACCAGTGCCCCCTTTCCATTCGGCAGCAACCGCGGATACAGATGTGCAAAGTCACCACGCGTAGCGTCGAGCGTGGAGATACGCTGCAACACATTTTCGCCAGGACGCACGCGTGCAGTCCCGGCTTGCGCGGTGACGTATAAAAATCCGTCCACGCCCCAATCGAGTCCGTTGATGCCATCGGTCAGGCCGTATAGTCCCGAATCGGCGACCACGATCGGCACACCGCCCGCGAGCGGCACCACCTTCACGCGATGTGGAGGAATCAAGAACGCAATCGAATCGCCCTTCGGCGAAAACGTGGCCTCCCAGCCGTTGGTCGAGCCGGGCACGGCCGTCGCATTCAATGCATCCCATTTGCGCACATAGAGCTGATTCGAGCCGTCGGGGGCAATGCCCACATACGCAATCGTCTCTCCATCTGGCGAGATGCCGACCGTACGCCCGACCTGTGACGGATTGATGTTCGTGAGTTCGGGGAGTTTGAGCCGGAGGCGCTTGACGTTATGGTCAACCGCCTCGCTGCGCGATTGCAGCATCACCACGGTGCCAGCAACGGCCACGGCCACGGTGACATTGCTCAGCACCAGCATCACCTCGCGCCGGCGCCGCGACGCGTACACCGCTTGGCCCGACCATGGGATGCGCACCACCCGTTGCGACCTCGCCCAACAGGCGCGCGAATTCCGCCGCACTCCGGTGCCGGTCGGCGGGAAGCTTGGCCAACGCTTGGTTCACCGCGTGCTCGACATGCAGCGGAATCGTATCGCGTAACGTCGTGAGCGGAACCGGGCGCTCTGTCAGCAACTTCGCGACGATGGCTTGGACAGACGCGCCGGTGAACGGGGGTTCGCCGGCGAGCATCTCGTACGTGACCGCACCCAGCGCATACAGATCCGAGTGAAAATCCACCCCTTTCTCGCCCATCGCCTGCTCGGGGCTCATGTACTGCGGCGTGCCGAGCGACAGTCCGGTCTGCGTCATGCGCGTGCCGCCCGCGTGCTGCACGGCGAGGGCGATGCCAAAATCGGCGAGCAGCGCGTGCCCGCCTTGCAACAGGATGTTCTCCGGCTTGATGTCGCGATGCACGATACCGAGGCCGTGCGCATAGCCGAGCGCGTCGGCCACTTCACGGGCGATCCGCAACGCCTCGTTGATCGGGAGCTGCGTGTCACGCGTCAGGCGATCTCGCAATGTTTCACCCGTGACAAACGGCATCACGTAGAACAGCAGTCCTTGCACTTCACCGCTGTCCAGCAGCGGGAGAACATGCGGGTGCTGCAGTCGCGCCGTGGTTTTGATTTCGGTGATGAAACGCCCGGGGCCAAGCGTGGCACCGAGATCTTCGTGCAGCACCTTGATCGCCACCTCGCGTTCGTGTCGCAGATCGAGCGCCTTGAACACGGTGGCCATGCCGCCAGCACCGGCTTCGCGATCGATGCGATATCGGTCGGCGAGCGCCGCGGTGAGTCGTTGGCGAAGATCCATGCGCACACGCTCCAGCTCAATCGGTGGGAACAGCGCTCGGATGCCCTCACTCGTCGCGGAGGCGCTCCTGCGGGATGTCAATTTCCTGAATGTCCAATACGTCAGCGTAGGCCTCGTCACGACGGGCCTCCCCCTGGACCTACCGCACGTCGCCCGCTGCGTCGCCCGCGGCGGCGTTCCGCGGCTACCCGCCGATCTCGTCGAGCCGCGGATTCACGATCGAGTTGTAAATCGAGCCGAAGGTGAAACTGAGGCCGATCGATCCGCTCAGGCGGAACGACGTGGCGAGTGCGCGCGTGCGCGTCAGCACCTCGTCGTCGCTGGCATCACCACGCGCCAGGAACAGCTGATCGTTGACCTTGGCGGCATCGCTGCGAAGCTCGAGCGACAGGCCGCGCGACAGGCGGATGTTGGTGCGCCCCGAGAAGCTCACGCTGTAGGTGGACGCATTGTGCAGGAAGCGTGTATAGCGCAGCGACCCGTCGATGTTGCCCCACGTCTGCCGTGACTCGGTGGCCAGGATGGCACGCGCCACCGGCCGGTTCTCCGTGGTCACGCCGAAAATCGTTGGCTGGTAGTAATCGAAGTAGCGATGCCCCACCGACACCAGACCGATCAACTGGCGGCTGGTGGCCTCCTTCCAGCTGTAGAAGTTGTACTCGGCCGACACATCGGCCGCGCCACTTGCCTGCGTGTTGCGGAACTCCGAGTAGCTGGTGCCGGCATTGGCCCCCACGGAAAAGTGATCGGTCACGGACCGGACCACCCGCACGTTCGCGTCGGCCGAGCGCAGGGCGAACCGGCGCATGTCACCACTCGAGAGCTTGAACGCATTGGCGCGATACTCGTTGCGCCCGGACACGGTGATCTTCCACTCCTCGGTAATGCGGCTCGCGCTCAGATTGCCGGTGAGCTCGTAGTTGCTTCCCCGGCTCTCGGCGCTGCCGGAGCCGTTGGCGCGCATGCGATAGACCCAGAAGTTCCAAGGGTCGTTGAGTGAACTGAGCTTCGGGGCGGCTGCCGCACCCTTGGGGGCGTCGTAGCGAATGGAGAAGCGCTCGGCCCCAGGGAGACGCATGGCAAAGGGCGCCAAACCCACCTTCGCCACCCGCGCCAACTCACGTCGCCTGATGTCGTCGGTGGTGTTGGGAGGCAGGAAGGTGACCAGCGTATCGACGCGGCCGGCAAACGCTCGCTGCCCCACAAAGCTCAGGCTATACTCGCCGCCGCCGGATGCGGTGCCGATCCGCGTGATGAGCAGGTGGACGTCGGCGTCGCGCCGGTCCTGCGTCCACAGTGAAAAGGGCAGATCGGTGATGAAGAAGTTCCGATCGCACGGGGCGTTCTGGCAGTCCAGGAAGACGCGCAGGCGTGTGTCGGCGACGGCCGCCGCCGTCGCGCCGCTGTCGCGAACGATGGCGGCGGCGCGCACGCCGGGTTGAGCATGGGCCAGGGCGGGCCACAGGGGCAGGGCGAGCAACGGCGCGAGCAACAGCGCGCGGCGCGGCGCGGGAATCAGCGCGAGGAGTCGTATGATCACGAGACATCATACGTGCCGCCGCCCTGTTCTGCTGCCCGTGCGACCTACCGGCGAATCATCGTCCCATCCAGCAGCTGCTGACGCACCGCCGTTGCTTTGCCGGCGCGCTCGAGCGCGGCCCACAGGCGCGTCACGGTCTCGTCGTCCACCAGCCCGGCCGGTGCCCCGCCCACGGCCGGCGTGCCCATCTTCTCGCTCGTGCGGAAGGCATCCACCGCCGCCACGGTCTCGGCCGTGAACATGTTCACGTCGCCGCCTCGCGCCGGTACCGCTTCACCGCGCTTGTAGAAGCCGAGCGCGTTGAGCATGACCTTGAGCTGATACACGTCGCCGCCGGAGAACTGCTCGAGCGTGCGGTACCCAAGCGTCTGCGACACGGCATCATAGATGCGCCGCAGCTCGCCCAACGGATCGGCATTCTCGCACACGTTGATGTTCGCCGTCTGTCCATCGCTACGACGCGACATGCCCGGTCGCGCGTCGGCCACCACTACGGCCGCCGACGTGCGCAGTCCGTGGCGCTTGTCGCCGCCCAGCACGAAGCCGGCATTGAGCGCGGTGATGAGTCGGTCGGCCAGATGAAACGGCGTGCCTTCGCTCGCTTCGAAGCTCTTGGCCACCGCCTCGATCACCTCGGGGCCCACGAGAATATTTCCCTGCGTCACGTAGTTCTTACCGGCCCGATGGCCCGCCCACGCATTCGGGCCAGTGCCGGTGTGCTGGGCCGAACGACCGTCGATTGAAATCACGGCCACCTGTCGTGACTGAAAGCCGCTGTCAGCGGCCAGCGCGCGCTTGAGCGCCGCATCGGGGGCCTCGCCACGCGCGAGCGCGTCGAGCAGTTCGGTGCCGTACTCGGTGCGCGTACTGGCCTGTGTCGCTACCGCGCCCACGCCTTTGCGCACCCACGGCACGCCATTGCCCACGCAGGGCACGCGCGTCGTGACCGCGACCCCGACTTCACCGGTGCGCGGATCGATGGCGGCGATGGAGAAGGTGTGAAACACGAGGGCGTCGCGCCACGCGTATGGCTCTTGGGCCTGCGCGGAGCGCGGTGCGACCGCGACGGCGACAACGAACGCGAACGACATCAGACGGGCGACGAGCCGGCGAGCGTACGGAAGCATGGGAAACCCAGTGAAGGTGAATGGCGGCACCGCGCGCATCAGCGCGGACCGGGGCCGAGGTACCGGTCGAAATGCGCGACCAACTTTCGCAACAGGTACGTGGCGTAGTACGGGCGCTGCGTCCAGCCGTGCGTGGCCGCCGGTGCGAAGGCGAAGTCGAAATCCTTGCCCTGCTTCATGAACTCCTCCGCCAGTGCTACCGCCGACGAGAAGGGCACCACATCGTCCTGCATGCCATGAATGAGCAGGAGATGATCGCGCAGGTTACCGGCATACGGCAAGGCGCCGCGCGTGAATGTGGCCGGGTGCGACTGCGGACGACGCACGATGGCGACATCGTCGCTGCCAAACAGGTATGGGTCCGTGGCGGCCGCACCGGCCACGCCGGCCTGGAACAGCCCTGGCTTCTTGAGCAGCGAATACACGGTGAGCGTGCCGCCGTAACTGCTCCCCCAGATGCCGAAGCGCGACGCGTCCACGAACGGCAGCGTCTTCATGTACGTCACGGCGCTTTCCAGATCATCGAGGTCGCCACCGCCCCAATCCATCAAGAACTTCTCGCGGAATTCGCGACCGTAGCCCGTGCTGCCGCGCACATCAACCTGCACCACGATGTACCCCTTCTCGAGCGCGAGATACTGCTGCAACATGCCGTTCAGTCCGCCCCAGCGGTTGCGCACGGTGTTCGAATACGCCGGGCCGAAGAGCACCGGATAGTGCTTCGTGGAGTCGATGTTGGGCGGATAGAACACGCGAATGCGCAGCGGCAGCGTGTCGGTCCCATTCTTGACGCTCAGGTACTGCGGCGCGATCCACGGTACTGTCGCGAACTCCGGTGTCGTGGAGGTGGTGATGCGACGTTCCACCGCACCGGCGCGCACATCGAGCAGATACAGCTCCGTGGGCTGCCGATCACTCGACGACAGCAGCGCGATCGTGCGTCCGTCGGGCGAGACGAACGGCGCGTGCGTGCCCGGCATCGTGGTGAGCTGTCGCGACACGCCACCGCGTACACCCACGCGAAACACGTGACGTTCCGACGGGCGCGGGGCCGAGCTCACGTAGTCGATGCTCTGCGTGGCGCCACGCGGAATACCGGCGCCGGCTACATCGTGCGGCCCCGACGTGAGCGCCACGGGGGCAGCATCACCCGGCACCACGCGATACAGTCGATACCG
>CAMBRJ010000021.1 GCA_945870175.1 Gemmatimonas phototrophica | reverse complement strand
GACAGCATTCGACATGCGGAATCTCCGGAAAGTGACAATCTCTCGAGGTGCATGTTGCGGGCCGTTGCACGGTCTTGGCCACCGCCCGGATTCGACGAGGGCCAAGACGTTGCCGGCACATCAGTTATCCCCAATTTTCCGGGGGCGATCACCTCGGCTTACGCGACGAGCGTCCCCAATAGCGGACGCTCGTCTGTCCCAACCGACCGACATCCGACCAGCGGAGTGCCGGCTATTCGTCGTCCGGCGCCTGCGGAACGCCCCGTAACTGCACCGCCTCGGATTTCACGCGCGCGCGGGTGTTCAGCATCTCGACGATCACCGAGAAGGCCATCGCCATGTACGTGTATCCCTTCGAGATGTGCTGCCCGAGCCCCTCGGCCACCAGGTTGGTGCCGATGAGCACGAGGAACGACAGCGCCAGCATCTTCACCGTGGGATGCCGGTCCACGTAGTCGCTGATGGGCGTGGCCGCCATCAGCATCACCGCCAGCGCGATCACGTTCGCCGCGATCATGATGACCACACTGTCGGCCATGCCGACCGCGGTAATGACCGAGTCCAGTGAGAAGACGATGTCGATCACCGCGATCTGGGCCACCGTGGTCCATAGCGAGCCGCCGCCCTTGGCGGTCGTCGCTGACTCCTCGGGCCCTTCGAGCTTGCTGTGAATCTCCAACGTGGCCTTGGCGATCAGGAACAGGCCACCGACGATCAGGATCAGGTCACGTCCGGAGACGGCGCGCCCGACGAGCGTAAACAGGGGCTCGGTGAGACGCATGACCCAGGTGATCGACAGCAACAGCGCCACCCGAGACATGAACGCGCCCATGAGTCCGAACCGTCGCGCCTTCGGCTGATCGACCGGCGCCAGCTTCCCGGCCAGAATCGAGATGAAAATGATGTTGTCGATGCCGAGGACGACTTCGAGCACCGACAGCGTGAGCAGGGAAATCCACGCCTGCGGATCAGCGAGCAGATCGATCATCGGGACAAGCTAATGGGCTATCTTTCGTAAATGTCTGTCCTCTCGACCACTGCCGCGTCGTCTGACGCCACCTCCGTTGCCCGTCCCGCGGTCGTCCTCTTGTCGGGCGGCCTCGACTCTACGACGGTGCTCGCCGTGGCGCGCCGTGAGGGGTTCACGCCGTACGCGATGACCTTCCGGTATGGCCAGCGCCATTCGCTCGAGATCGACGCGGCCCGACGGGTGGCCGCGGCCCACCGCGTGGAAAAGCACGTGGTGGTCGACATCGATCTTCGGCAGTGGGGCGGCTCTGCCCTCACGGCCGACGTGGCCGTGCCGAAGGACCGCGACGTCGCGCATCCCTCCGCCGAGATCCCGGTCACGTATGTGCCGGCGCGCAACACGATCTTCCTGTCGTTCGCGCTCGCCTGGGCCGAAACGCTCAACGCGCAGGCGATCTTCATCGGCGTGAACGCGCTGGACTACTCCGGCTATCCCGACTGCCGACCCGAGTACATCGCGGCGTTCGAGCAGATGGCGAACCTGGCCACCCGGGCCGGCGTGGAAGGCACCCAGCGTCTTAAGATCCACGCGCCACTGCAGCACCTCAGCAAGGCGGACATTGTTCGCCTTGGTGCCGAGCTCGGCGTCGACTATTCCATCACGACCAGCTGCTACGACCCGGCCCAAGATGGAACCGCCTGCGGCCACTGCGATGCCTGCCAGCTCCGCTTGCGTGGATTTGCGGAAGCCGGATCGGTCGATCCGATCGCCTATGCGGTTGGAGCCTGAGTCATGACGTACACTGTTCGCGAATGTTTTTACACGCTGCAGGGTGAGGGCGTGCAGGCCGGACGCGCCGCCGTGTTCTGCCGTTTTTCGGGGTGCAACTTGTGGACGGGGCGCGAAGCCGACCGGGCCACCGCCGTGTGCACCTTCTGTGACACGGACTTCGTGGGCGTCGGCCCGGACGGGGGCAAGTTCGCGACGGCCACCGAGCTGGCGGCGTTCGTGAAGAGCCGCTGGCCCGCCGACGCGCCGGCCAGCGTGCGTCCGTTCGTGGTGTGCACCGGCGGAGAACCCCTGTTGCAGCTCGACGACGCCGCGGTGGCGGCACTGCACGCCGAGGGCTTCGAGATTGCCGTGGAGACCAACGGGACTCAGGTGCCACCCAGCGGGCTGGACTGGATTTGCGTGAGCCCGAAGGCACAGGCCCCACTGGTGCTCACCACGGGCGACGAGCTCAAGCTGGTGTATCCGCAGCCCACGGCCATGCCCGAGCGCTTTGCCGGCCTCCACTTCCGGCATTTCCTGCTGCAGCCGATGGACGGCCCGCAGGCGGCCGAGAACACCGCGGCGGCGCTGGCTTACTGTCTGGCCCACCCGCAATGGCGCCTATCCGTGCAGACCCACAAGGCGCTTGGGATCCGGTAGCACAGGGGCGAACAACGCCGCGGGCCGGTGGCGAACCGAAGGTTTCCCGCAGCGTGCTCATCGCCGGTAGCGTGACGGCGAAGGCAGGGCTAGGTTCCTTCCTCCGGACCGACGTCGCCCCCCGAGCACCGCGTATCGTGATCTCTTTCTCGCGCCAACTCCTTTCGCTCAGCCTGTGTGGCGCGCTCGTCGCGCTCGCACCGCGCGTGGAAGGACAGTCGGTCGAGAAGCTCGAAAGCCGGAAGCCGTTTGCCGCGTGGAGCGAGTCCGCGCAGAATCTCCGCGATTCGATCGTGGCCAAAGCGCGTGGACAGATCGGCACGCGGTACAAGTTGGGCGGCACGAAGCCCAATCTCGCGCTCGACTGCAGTGGCCTCGTGAAATACGTGATGGGCGCACTCGACGTGGTGCTCCCCCGAACCGCGCAGAAGCAGGCCACGGTAGGCCAGGAAGTGCCGAAGGATCTCGCGGCGCTCAAACCGGGCGACCTGCTCACCTTCGGCCGCGGCAAGCGGATCTCGCACATCGGCATCTACGTGGGTGAAGGCCGGATGGTGCATGCAAGCACCTCCCAGCGCCGGGTGATCGAGACCCGTATTTCCGAGCGCTCCCCCCTCATCCGTCAGTGGAAGGGTGTGCGGCGCCTCGTCGTCGGCGGCGGCGTCAACCTGCGGGATTCGTTGCTCGCCTTCGCCGACTCGGTCAAGCCGTAACGTCGCGTCATTGTTGCTAAGTCGTTGATTCGCCCCCAGCATTGGGGGCGTTTTCTTTTTGCGAAGTCCCCCCCGGAGGCATTCATGTCCGTCCGTATTGGCCGTACCACTCGCGCCGTGCTGTTCGCGGCGCCGCTGTGTCTGTCTGTGCTGCTGCCCGCCGGTCTGGCGGCGCAGCCGTCGCCGCCGAAGGATCGGCTCACGATCGCCGACTACTTCAACTGGGAAGATGTCGCCTCGCCGACGATGTCGCCCGACGGCCGTCAGATCATCTACACGCGGACATGGATCGATCAGCTCAACGACAATCGCGAATCGTCGGTGTGGATCATGAACGCCGACGGCACCAAGAACCGCGTCCTCGTGAAGGGTGCCGATGCGAAGTGGTCGCCCGATGGGTCGCGCATCTCGTACGTCGCCCCCGGTGAACCGGGCGGCGCGCAGATCTGGGTGCGGTACATGGACGCCGAGGGGGCAACCACGCAGATCACGCGCCTCACGGAAGCGCCGGCCGATGTCGAGTGGTCCCCCGACGGCAAGTCGATCGGCTTCGGCATGCTGGTGCGCGGCACCGACACATGGAAGATCGCCATGCCCACGCCGCCACGCGGCGCGAAGTGGGCGGAGCCGCCGCGCGTCGTCACGAAGGTGAAGTATCGCGCCGACCGTCAGGGCTTCCTCGAAGATGGCCTGCGGCAGCTGTTCACGGTGCCGGCCGACGGTGGCACGCCGAGTCAGGTCACGAGCGGGGACTGGGCGGCCAACGGCACCACGTGGATGCCCGATGGCAAGAGCTTCGTGTTCACCTCGCTGCGCACGGCCGATGCCGAATACGCCTGGCGCCAGAGCGACATCTACAAGGTCGACATCGCCACCGGCGCCGTGTCGGCGCTTACGTCGCGCAACGGTCCGGACAACTCGCCGGTGCCGTCGCCCGACGGCCGCTTCATTGCGTACACGGGCTATGACAGCACCGACGCCACGTGGAAGGACGCCATTATGTACGTGATGGACGCCGACGGCCGCAACGCCCGCGCCCTCACGGAAAAGCTGGATCGCTCGCCGAGCGGCATGATCTGGGCCTCGGATGCGAGCGGCGTCTACTTCAATGTGGAAAACGAAGGATCGCGCAACCTGTACTTCGTGTCGCTCAAGGGTGACATCCGACAGGTGACCAAGGGAACGCACGTCCTCACGGTGAGCGACATCAACCGGAACTTCATGGCCGTGGGTGTCGCCACGTCGCCGATGAAGCCCAACGACATCGTGGCGTTCGATGTGCGCACACCGGCCATCAAGCAGCTCACCGATGTGAACGGCGATGTGCTGGCCGGCAAGCAGCTCGCGACAACGGAAGAGGTGTGGTACACGTCGCTCGACGGCCAGCGGATTCAGGGCTGGATCGTGAAGCCGGCCGCGTTCGATGCGAAGAAGAAGTATCCGCTGATGCTCGAGATTCACGGCGGCCCGCACTCGATGTACAATGTGGGCTTCAACTTCGCGCGGCAGGATCACGCGTCGAACGGCTTCGTCATGCTGTACACGAATCCGCGCGGCTCCACCGGCTACGGCTCGGCGTTCGGCAACGCGATCAAGAACGCGTATCCCGGCAAGGACTACAACGACCTCATGGCCGGCGTGGATACGGTGATCAACCGCGGCTTCGTGGACAGCAATCGCCTGTACGTGTTCGGCTGCTCTGGTGGCGGCGTGCTCACCGCCTGGACCGTGGGCCACACCGACCGCTTCGCCGCGGCCGCGTCGCAGTGCCCCGTGATCAACTGGCTCAGCTTCGTGGGTACGACCGACGGCTCGAGCTGGTACTACAACTTCGCCAAGTATCCGTGGGATGATCCCAGCGAACACCTCAAGCGCTCGCCGTTGATGTATGTGGGCAGCGTAAAGACCCCGACGATGTTGATGACGGGCGTGAACGACCTGCGCACGCCGATCGGCCAGACGGAGGAGTTCTACGAGGCGCTCAAGATTCGGAAGGTGCCGACGGCGATGATCCGCTTCAACAACGAGTGGCACGGCACGAGTTCGACCCCATCGAATTTCATTCGGACCCAGCTCTATCTGCGCAGCTGGTTCGACAAGTATCAGGCGCCGCCCAAGGGACAGCGCGTGACGCCGAACCAGCAGTGAGCGCATCAGCCGTGAGCGATCCGGTGGTGAGCCCATCGGTGGACACGCGTGAGTGATGTGTTGTTTCGGGGGCGCGGCGCCGATATCGGCGGCCGCGCCCCTGCGTGGTTGGTTCGGAGTGCCGGCGCGGTGCTGGGGCTGGCGACGCGTGCCGCGGGTGACCTCGCCGCTGCACGGGCGAGGCTGGACGCCTTCGGCGAGCACCCCGTTGTGCTGCCAATTTATCGAATGCGTGACGTACGACACTTTCCTGTGGCGCTCGAGACCGGTACGTTTTTCATGTTGTCCACCCTCTCGCCACCAATTCCATGAGCTCTTTCGTGTTCCGGACGTGCGGCACCAGCGCGCTGGCTGTTGTGACCGCCTTTGCCTTGAGCGCCTGCACAGACACCGCCGCGCTTGCCCGTGCCGACTCCTTGTCGGCCGCCCTAGCCAGCGCGAGCGCCGAACGCGACTCGCTGCAGGGACTGATGCAAGGCACCAGCGCCGATAAGGATCGAGCACTGGCCCAGGTCGTTGAAGCGTCGAAGTTCGCCGACGAAGTTGACGCCGAGCTGCGCAAGGTGCGCGGCCTCTCCAGCAAGGTGGGCGTCACCAAGAGCGACGAGTCGGGCAAAACGGAAGCCGCCGCCGCACAGAAGGACATCCTCGACCGCCTCACGCAGATGCGGCAACGGTTGGCCGCGCGCCAACGTCAGGTGACGGCACTGCTCGACACGATGAAGACCATGCGTGCCGACTCCAGTGCGGCCGCCACGCTGCTGGCGGATCTGAACGCCCGTCTCGCGCTGCGTGACAAGGAAATCGCCGTCTTTCAAGACGAGATCCGGGCCCTCCGCACGCAGAACGCGCAGCTCACCGTCGAGAAGGCTGTCCTCACCGACACGGTGAAGGCCATGGATGTGCGCGAGAACAAAGTGTTCTACATCGTGGGATCGCGGCGTCAGCTGATCGCCGACAAGCTGGTCACCGAAGAAGGCGGCTCGCGCGGCCTGCTCATCGTGAAGCTCGGCAAGACGTTGGTGCCGGCGCGTTCCCTCGACGAGTCGCGCTTCACGCGGGCCGATCGCCGCGAAGTGCTCACGATTCCGCTGCCCCGTAGCGATCGCCCGTACCGCATCGTGTCGCGTCACGATGTGGGGCTCATCGAAGTGGCCAAGAAGGAAAAGGACGGCGCCTTCCGTGGGGAGAGCATTCGCATCACCGACCCGGTGAAGTTCTGGGCGGCGTCGCGCTACCTGATCATCGTCGAGAAGTAACGCCGACTGCGACGGTGGTGGGCAAACGAACGCGGCGCGTACGGATCACCGTACGCGCCGCGTTTTCGTGGGACGGCGTCGCGGCGCCGGTCAGACGTGGGGGACCGCTCGTTCTCCCACCTCGCCACCGTGGTCGTGCCCGTCCAGCTCTTCCGGCGAGAGCGGCCGGATGGCCAGATCAACCGCCAGCCACGTGGTCTTGGCGAACGGATAGCAAAACATGCAGCCGGTCAGCATGAGGAAGGCCGTGACGTAGGTGATCAGATCCCAGGGCGGATCGGGCCACGTGACATACACAAACCCGCAGACGCAGAAGAACAGGATCAGTTCGACCGCAATCAGGTTGAACAGGTACGCGCCAACGAAGTAGTCCGGTTCTCCCCGCTCGAGGAGAATGCCGCAGGTCGGACAGCGATCCTTGAGCTCGAACACCGACGCGAAGATCTGGCGGCCGCCGCAGTGCGGGCAGCGCAGTTGCAGGGCGCGGACAACCAGTTGGGTGATCGACGGTCGGGCAACCACGACCGTTCCGTCGGTCATCGCTGGGGAAGCGCGGCAAGAAATGCGCGGAGGTACTCACCCCACACTTTCGGCGCCGAGTGCGTCCCGTGCCCCCTCGTCTCCGGCGTGATTGGCAGCAGGATGAACTTCGTGCGCGGCATGGTCGCGGCATACCGCTCGGCCATCCCCAGCTCCGGCGGATTGACCTGATCGTCGGCCGAGTTGATGAACAAGGCGGGTGCGGTAATGCGCGACAGGTTCGGCGACGGATCGTAGTCACGCGAGGCGTCGAACTGGTACAGGAAGTCGTTGGCGTCGGTGGTGGCCATGCGCGCATCGAGGTACGCGCGGATCACGCTGTCGGCCTTGTCGCGCGTGGGCGCCTGTGCTTGCTGCACGAGCGGCGCGCTCGACATGATGTACAGCATCATCTGCGCGGCGCGCAGTCCCGGCGGCGTGCTGGTGTACTCGCCGCCCTTCCATGCCGGATCAGTGCGAACGGCATCCATCGCCATCGTGCGGATCATGCGATTGCGACCGGCGATCTGCGCCGGCACGCACGCATACGGCGCGAGGCCGTCCATGAAGTCGGGGTACGTATGCCCCCAGACCCATCCGTGCATGCATCCCATCGATGTGCCCATGATGAGACGCACGTGGTTCACCTTGAGATGCTCGGTGAGCAACCGGTGCTGTGCGGTGACCATGTCGTCGTACGTGTACTTCGGGAATCGCGCATGGAGGCCATCGCTTGGCTTGCTCGAGCCGCCATGTCCGATGCCGTCGGGCAGCACGATGAAATACTTCGCGCTGTCGAGCAGCTTGCCGGGCGCGAAGAGTTCGCCGGCATAGCCGGTGGAGAGAAAGCTGCGCCCCGTCCCGCCGGTGCCGTGCAGGATCATGACGGCGTTGCGCACGACGCCGCGGGCATCGCGTTGCGGTGTGCCGAGGGTGGTGTAATGGAGTCGCAACGAGGGGAGTCGTTCACCCGAGCGGAAGGTGAAATCCGTGACGACGAAGTCGCCCTGGGTGCCGGCGCGAGCCCAACCGGCGGCGGGAGTCGTCGTCTGGGCGTTGCCGACCGACGCTACAGCGGCTGAGCTCGCAAGAGACAGCGAGCTGAGCATTATGTGAAGAAGCGATGCACGTGTCATGCTGGAAGATACTGCCTATCAGCAACTTACGCTGGAGAACGGGCTAAACGCCGTCTGCGTAGTGCCTTAGCGGACGCGACTGTGGCCGCGATCTCGCCGCAAGACCGCTTGATTAACGCCGTCCTTCCTTTAGGTTCGCCAGTCGTGGACGCTCCCAAGGTGTGCCCCCAGTGCGGGGAAGAGTACGACAGCTCGGTTGCCTTCTGCGCGAAGGACGGCACGGGACTCGTGACGCCCGCGGCCCAGGCGGACCTCGTCGGTCATGTGATCGGCGGGCGCTATCGCGTGGTCTCGCACCTGGGCGAAGGCGGCATGGGCACAGTGTACCTGGCCGAACATGTGCGCATGAAGCGCAAGAGCGCGATCAAGATCATGCGCCCGGCGCTGATTGGTGACGCTGACGCCTTGCAGCGCTTCACGCGTGAGGCCGAAAACGCCAGCAAGATCTCGCACCCGAACGTCGCCTCGATCTTCGATTTCGGTGAAACGGACGAAGGGATGGTCTATCTCGCAATGGAGTTCGTGGACGGCGAAGCGCTGGCCGCCACGCTCAAGCGGGAGGTAGCGCTGCATCCCGTGGTCGCGGCGGATATCATCGGCCAGGCTTCCGACGCGCTGCAGGCCGCGCACGACCTCGGCATTCTGCACCGCGACTTCAAGCCCGATAACCTGATGCTCACGAAGCGCGCCGACGGCACGTTCGTCGTGAAGCTCGTTGACTTCGGCATCGCGCGCATGATGGAGAAAGGTTCGCAACAGGTCACGCGCACTGGCTTCGCCGTTGGCACGCCCGAGTTCATGTCTCCAGAGCAGCTGTCGGGCGATGTGCTTGATAGTCGATCGGATCAGTATTCGCTGGCCCTCGTCGCGTTCATCGCGCTCACCGGACACGACGCGTTCACGAATTCATCGTCGAAAGAATCGCTGATTGCGCGACTCACGAGCCGTCCGCGTCGGTTGGACGAAGTGCGCAGTGATCTCGAGTGGCCGAACTCGCTGCAGGATGTGTTCGACAAGGCGCTCGCCCCCGACCCGGTCGACCGGTTCGCCAGCGTGTCGGATTTCGGCGTGACGCTCGGCAATGCAGTGATGGAGATGACGCCCACGCAGACGGCCGAGATCTATCGCCACGCGCTGGGCAATCGCATGCTGAGCGTGGCGTCGCGAACTCCCAACGACATCGCCGGGGTGCGCACGCCGTCCTCGAACGATGCGACCAGCACCGCCAAGAAGGCCAATAAGGCCACGAAACGTCGCCACGATCCGGTCGCGGTGCGCCGCCGCCAATCGGTGGTGCCGTACCTCGTGTTGTTCGGCATCGCGACGTGGGGGACGTGGTGGTACGGCTCCAAGCAGGCTACGGGGCTGGCCCGTCAGGCCGCCGACCAGATCGGTATCTACGCCGGTGCGGCCCGCGACATGGTGAACGGCTACCTCGAGCGGGCGCCGGACAAGGCGCCGGAAGTGGTGCTGCCCGCTGAGCCGACGCCAGCGCCCGTGGTGAAGAAGCCGAGTGCGCGCAAGCGAAGCGCCGACACGACGACGAAGGCGACGGCGGATTCAAGCGCGGCGGCGGCGGTGGCAGCTCCGGACACGACGAAGGTGAAGACGGACAGTCTACGGTAACGGAGAAGGACAACTCCCGAGGAAGCAGGGGGGAGGGTATCAGGAGGTAGGAAGCAGGTGAACCGCGCGTGGTTCCTGCCTCCTGCCCCCTGATACCCTCCCCCCTGCTTCCTCGGGAGTAAAGAATCAGGAGTCATGCGGGGCGAATGTCACCGCGCCCTATTTCCCCGCGTCCAAGTCATTCCAGTTCAGGATCGCGTTGAACCCGAGGAAGTACGTGCCCTGCGTCTGCCACCGCCAAAACGGGCGGATGGCGAACATCACCACGTGTCCTTTGCCCACCGGCGCGTCCACCAGCTGGGCGCGGTTGGCCAGCCCTTCGCCGTTGGCGAGGGTGCCGGACAACAGCATGTCGGCGGCGTTCGCCGGGAACTGCATGATCACGCGTGGGCGCGAGCCATCGATGCCCGTCGCGCCGCCGAACACGGAAGCGCCCGCGCCTCCAGGAGGCGCACCAGCGGCTCCGGCACCACCACGGCCACCCTGCCCTGCCCCAGCCCCGCCAGCGGCCCCGGCGGCGGCGCCACGGCCCGCGGCGGGCATCGGTGTTCCGGTGGAGTCAGTCGCACCAAAGGTCCACGGCGAAATGCGCAACGGCACGGCGTTCGGCGTGACGTTCTGGCTGAGGGCCGACCCGCGGCCACCGCCACCGCCCGCGAAGAGGCCAGCTGAGCCGACCACGGACAACACCGGGTCCTGATTGAAATACACCGGCATCTGCGCGTCGAAGCCGTACGACAACGGGCTGGTGCGATCGGCGACCACACCGCGAAGAATGGTGCCGCGGGCGAAGAGTCCGGCCGGCGACTCCACCGTAATGCCGCTGGTCAGGTTGTACGCCGGGAAGATCGTGGTCGTGGAGCCTTCCACGATCAGCGTGCCACCGGCCTGCACGAACTTGTACAGTTCGGTGAGTCCCTCGATGCCCATGCCGCCGCGGATGTCGTCCGCGCTGTCGTTCGCCCCAAGGTTGGGCGTCGCCGCCGACTTCTTGTACGGCAACGGCGTGTCCCCCGACTTGATGATGCCGGCCACGTGCGACTGCGCGCTACCGCCCACACTCGGGTAGATGATCACGTCGTACTTCGCGCGAAGATTGCCGTCCTTGAGCTTGATGTCGGCGAAGTACGTGTACGGCACGCCGTACGTATCGAGTGCCGCCCGCACCCAGCCTTCATCCTGCGTGCGCTGCCAGGCATGGACGTAGCCGATACGCGGCAGATCCAGCTCGTGCATCTTCACCGCCGGCGCCGTCGCCACAGCGTAGCCGCTCAAGCCCAGCTCCTTGAGCGTGGGCTCGAGCTTGGCCCGATCGGCCGCCGGCACGATGAATGCGCCAGCCCGGAACGTGCGACCCGCCGCCGTGAACTCGGCTTCCGCCGCGTGCATGCGCACCGCCGCGTGCGTGGTACGGAACGTCATCAGGTTGTTGTCGGTGGTGTGATCGACGATCAGCACCGGTCCCGTGCCCTCGATGCCGCCGGCCGCGCGCACCTTGGCCGTCACCGCCGTCATCGCCTGAGCCAAAATGTTCTGCTCCGCCACCGGCAGCACGGCCACGTTGCGCATGTACTGGAACGTCCAGCCCGTGTCGTCGTACGGGCTCGGGTTGGCCGGCGAGTAGTTCTGAATCGAGAAGTACATATCGGCGAGCGTGCGATACGGCTGATCGCCGCGCACGATGTAGTCGCCGGCCTTCACCGCCAGCGATCCTACCGTAAACGCGCCATTGGCCGTGTGCACTTCGAGGCCCTGCTTGCGCAGCTCGTTCACCGCGTCGGCGGCGTCAGCCTTCCGGCGCTGCGTGGCGGGAATCACCCACGCGAACGGGCCGGCGCCCGTCTTGCCCTTCTCCACCGCGCGCTTGCTCTTGATCCAGAAGTTCTCGAGATACAGCGACTTGTTGTCGGCGAAATGTTTGAGCGAGAAGAGCACCGCCGACTGCTGGATGTTGGTGTTGTTGCGCGGGCCCCACTTGATGTACGGCAGTGGCGGATTCGGACGGAACCACTCTCGGCTTGTGGTGGTCGCCGGCGGACGCACTTCGTAGTTGTCCGGACCGTAACTCTGCACTTCGTAGAACCGGCCGATCGCATTCTTGGTGTGCGCGGCGAAGAACATGTAGTTCGGGGTCCAACCGTCGTAGAAGCCGTACGTCCACACGCCCGGCACGCCACGCTTCGTCATCTCCTGCACGTCCACCTGCGCCATCATCCACCATTCCGTCACCGTAATGGGATCGATGGCCTCGTTGTACGGGCCCGTGCCCGTGCTCGAATACAAATACGTGACCGACTCGTGAAGATCGTGCATCACCTGCGGCTTCCACTGCAGGAAGAAGTCGTTCACATTCTTGGTGAGCGACAGGAACTGTCCCATGCCGTCACGGTTATTGTCGTGCGCCACGTACTTGCCCCAGTACATCAGCGGCAACCGCGCCGCGCCCGGCGGCAGCTTTTTGTTGTAGTAGTACGTATCCACCTGCTTCTCACGGCCGTCCACTTCGATCACGGGCGTGATGAACGTGATGATGTTGTTACGAATCTGCTGGATGAACGGCGTCTCTTCCACGATGAGTCGATACGCCAGCTCCTGCAGCATTTCCGGACCGCCCGTTTCCGGCGAGTGGATGCCGCTGGTGAGCCAGTACATCGGCTTGGTGGTGCCGATCAGCCGCCTAGCCTCGGCCTCACTCGTCTTACGCGGGTCACTCAGCGAGGCGAGGTCGCCCTTGAACTTGTCGAGCGAGGCGATCGTGGCTGAGTCGGCGATCGCCAGCACGACCATGTCGCGTCCTTCTTCGGTCTTGCCGATCGTCCAGTACTTGGCGCGCGGCGACGACTTGGCCAGCGCTTCGAAGTAGCGATGAATATCTTTCGCGTAGGTGAGCTCGCCGGGCGTGCCCACAATGCGGCCGTGAAATTTGAGCGGCGTCGGCACCGTGGCCGACGACGGCAGGTGATCGACCAATTCAGTCGTGATCCGCGGGTCCTGCAGGAACTCCTTGATCTTCGCGGTATACGCCGCGTCGATCTGCTGGGCGGCCGCACCCGCCGCGCCCTGCCCCTCGGCTGGCAGGGCCACGGCGACCATCGCCACCGCAACCATTGCCAACGCCGCACGCCATTGATGCATCCTGCCGACCATGGACTTTCTCCTCAAGAATGTGGACCGCCTGCTGCAGGGAGACTACGCAACACAGGGCATGAGCGCTCATGCGGGGCGTTTTTGGTGCACATTTCACGCGGCCTGTTGAGGCCGACCGCTCCGTCACCTTCGCCAATTCGCTTCCATGCGCACTCTGCCGTCCCACGCCCGTACTATCGCGCTCGCCGTCGGGCTCCTCGCGTTGGCGAGCCCTGCCCGGGCGCAATCGCCGGGATTCTCGACAATGGCCCCACTGCCCTGGCCTCCCGTCGCGACCTTCTCCATCCTCGGCTACGATCCGGCCACCGGTGAAGTCGGCGGTGCCGTGCAGTCGCGGGTGTTCTCCGTCGGCAACGGCGTGCTCTGGGCCGAAGCCGGCGTCGGCGCGGCGGCCACGCAGGCCATCGTGGACGTGAGCTACGGCCCGCAGGCGATCGCCCTGCTGCGGCAAGGCGTGAAGCCGGCCGACGTCGTGAAGCGCGTGCGGCAGGCCGACCCCGATCCGCGCCCGGTGGACTGGACCAAGGAAGGGCGTCAGTTCGCGGTGATCGATGCGCAGGGCAACGTGGCCGCCTTTACCGGACCCAAGGCCACCGAATGGGCCGGCGACAAGCAGGGGAAGTTCTGCACGGCGCAAGGCAATATCTTGGCCAGCGCCGAGGTGGTGAGTGCGATGGTAAGCGCGTTCGAGAGCACCACCGGGCATCTCTCGTTGCGGCTGATGGCCGCGCTCGAAGCGGGGCAGATGGCCGGCGGCGACAAGCGGGGCATGCAGTCGGCCGCGATGCTGATTGTGAAGAAGGACGGCGGCGTGTGGCTGCACAACGACGTCGTCCTGCGCCTGCAGGTTGACGATAGCCCCGAGCCCATCAAGGAGTTGCGCCGTCTGGTGGACAAGGCGGCCACCATGCGGAAGCCGCGGTGATGCGAGGCCTTCAGGCGGCCGTGGCGGCGATGGCGTGGTGCCTCGCCGGCATGACCGCTCTCGAGGCCCAGAGTACGATGCGGCCACCGGCCGCGCTCAACACGCAGTACGTCATGCTCGTGATCGCCGACGGCGTGCGATGGCAGGAGGTGTTTACCGGTGCCGATGCCTCGCTGATGGGCAAGGCCGGCGGCGTATCGGACACCGCGTCGCTCCGCCGCGACTTTTGGCGTGACACGCCACCGGCCCGACGTGCGGCGCTGTTTCCGTTTTTGTGGGGCACCATGGCCACACAGGGCCAGCTCTTCGGCGACAGCGCCGGCGGCAGCCCCGCGCGCATCACCAACACCATGAAGTTCTCGTATCCGGGATACAGCGAGACCTTCACCGGGTTTGCCGACCCGCGCATCGACAGCAACGACCATCCGCCCAACGAGAACACCACCGTGTTCGAATGGCTCAATCGCGATGCGGCGTTTACGGGGCGCGTGGCAGCCTTCGCCACGTGGAACGCGTTCAGTCGCATTTTCAACGCCGAGCGAAGCGGCGTGCCGGTGTACGACGGTTGGACGCGCGGGGTGGCTCCGTCGGAGTCGCCGCGGTCCTCACTGCTGCGCGATCTGTACGCCACCACGATTCGCGTGTGGCCGGATGTGGCGTTCGACGCGCTGATGCAGCAATCGCTGCTGGAGTATCTGGGCGGCCACGATCCGCGCGTGCTCTTCGTGGGCTACGGCGAGCCCGACGAATGGGCGCACGCGGGCAAGTACGACTTGTACCTGCGCTCGGCGCGCAACATGGACGCCTATCTCGCGCAGCTCTGGGCGCGTGTGCAAAGCGATCCGCGCACGCGCGACAAAACCACCATGATCGTGAGCACCGACCACGGTCGAGGGTGGGGACGCGAGTGGACCGACCACGGGAAGGATGTGGCCGGCGCCGAGTTCATCTGGACGGCCGTGATTGGCCCGGACACGCCGGCGCGTGGGGTGCGCGCCAACACGCCGGTGCGCCAAGCGCAGGTGGCGGCCACGATCGCCGCCTTGCTGGGGCGGGATTGGCAAAAGGCGGAGCCGAAAGCGGCCCCGCCTTTGCCCATCTTTCGTTAGAACAAAGTCCGCGAATTACTGACCGCGCACCGGTGCATCGGGCACCGTAATCCCCGCCACCTGCAGCGACTTGAGCAGCGCCGGCAACCGGGCGGTCTTCACCGACGCCACGCGCGCGCCGTGCTGCTCGAGTTCGCGCGTGAGGCTCTGCAACTGCGACTGCTGCGCGGCCGACACCGGGAAGCTGCTGTTCAGCGCACTGTTCAGCAGTCCCGCACGTCCGGTGAACGATCCGTCGGCCTGCCCCGATGCACCCACGTCATCGTCGCCACCGGGAGGCGTACCGCCAGCCGGCGGACCACCCGCTCCGCGCGGCCGTGACGCCACCGCCTGGCCGACTTCCTTCACGTAGCTCGCGAGGTCCTTGTCGATCGCGGCCAAGCTCTGCTTGAGCTCGGGCGTGAGCTTGGCGGCGTTGGCATCGGCAGCCTTCTTCACCTCGGCGAAGCGCGCGACCACGCTATCCCCGCGGGTCTGCTGCGCCGTGATCGCCTTCTGGAGCTGCACCACCTTGAACCGGAACGCGTCGAGCGCCTTGAGTTCGCCCTCCGACATCGCCTGCTCGGTGTCGCGCAGCAAGGCGAAGCGCTGCGTGAGCACCGTGCTCGCGCCACTCTTCGGCGTGATGGTGAGACGCACCGTGTAGCTCCCCGGCGCGGCGGTGTAGCTTGGCGTCGCACCGCGACCAAAACCACCGCCGAAACCACCGCCGCCGAAGCCACCGCCTCCACCGGCAGCGGGTGCACGAACCGCCGCCACGTTGGTATCCACGGCGGCCGTGAGCGGCGCACCAACGCGCATATCCCA
>CAMBRJ010000020.1 GCA_945870175.1 Gemmatimonas phototrophica | reverse complement strand
TCGCATCATGGGACCGGGCAACGCGTTCGTGGCCGAAGCCAAGCTGCAGTTGGTGGCCGACGTGGCGATCGATTCGCCGGCCGGCCCCAGCGAACTGCTGATCCTGGCCGACCACACCGCCAACCCGACCGCGCTCGCCCGCGAGCTGATGGCGCAAGCGGAGCACGACCCCGACGCCGCGGTGATCGCGGTGTTGGTGGGCACGCCGGAGCAGGTCTCGGCGCTGTCCGACGCGCTGGAAGCGGA
The DNA here is from genome assembly GCA_945870175.1 of Gemmatimonas phototrophica. Lineage (GTDB taxonomy): Bacteria > Gemmatimonadota > Gemmatimonadetes > Gemmatimonadales > Gemmatimonadaceae > Gemmatimonas > Gemmatimonas phototrophica_A. Next base: position 15,613 of record CAMBRJ010000020.1, on the reverse strand, counting down.
AACCCTCGCCCAGATCGCTCAGGCACCGCGGGCGCAGATCGTGCGCGAGTCGCTCGCCGCGCGTGGGGCGATCGTGTCGGTGGGCTCCCTCGCCGACGGCGTGGCGTTCGCCAATGAATGGGCGGCGGAACACCTGCTGCTGGTGGTTGCGGAGCCGATCCGGGCGTCCACGCTCGCGGCGCTGCGCAGCGCCGGTACGATCTTCGTGGGCGAGTCGAGTTCGGTGGCCTTCGGTGATTACATGACCGGCGCCAACCATGTGCTGCCCACGGCAGGTGCAGGGCGAAGCTACTCGGGACTATCCACCCTCGATTTCGTGCGGTGGACCACGTGGCAGGAAGTGTCGCCGGCGGCCGCCGCCAGCCTCGCGCAGGACGTCGGCGCGTTCGCTGATGCGGAAGGATTGCCGGCGCACGCCGCGGCGGCGCGTGCATGGAGTGCGAACGCATGAGCCAACCCATGAGCGACAACACCCAACGCCTGGCCGTGGCGCGCGCGGCGTACGACGCCGTGCCGCTGTACGATCCGAAGCGTGCGCCGGTGGATCTCGATCTCACCGACAACACGACTCTGTGGGGCATGCCGCCGGTCGCCGAGCGCACCTGGCGCGACATGCCGGTCTCGCGCATCACGCGCTATCCCACGCTGTACGCGGCGGAGCTCAAGCAGGCGCTGGCCGAGTATCTGGGCGTCACGCCGGACATGATCGTGACCGGCTGCGGTTCCGATGACATTCTCGACAGCGCCATGCGCGCGTTCGGCGAACCGGGTGATCTGGTGGCCGGCCCGGAGCCATCGTTCGCGATGATTCCGATCTTCGCGCGGATGAATGCGCTCGCGTATGCGGGGTGCGTGGAACGGCCGTCGCATCAGCCCGACATCGATGCGCTGCTCGCCACGCGCCCGAAGCTCCTGTACCTCTGCTCGCCGAACAATCCCACCGGTGCGCTGCTGGCGCGCGACACCATCGAGCGCGTGCTGCGCGAAGCGCCGGGCGTGGTGTTCCTCGATGAGGCATACGCCGAGTTCGCTGGCGTGTCGTCGGTCGATCTGGTCAAGCAGTACGACCGGTTGCTGGTGATCCGCACGATGTCGAAGGCATTCGGACTGGCAGGGCTGCGCATCGGCTACGCCATCGGACAGCCATCGCTGGTCATGGAAGTGGAGAAGTCGCGCGGACCGTACAAGTTGAACGCGATGGCCGAACAGACGGCGCTCGCGGCGTTGCAGCACGACATGCCGTGGGTGAACGAGCACATCGCGCTGGCCGTCACGCTGCGTGAGCGGCTGGCCGGCGAGCTGCGTACGCGCGGATTCGCCCCGCTGGAGTCGCGTGCGAATTTCGTCTGCGTGCCGGTGGCCGACTGTGTGAACGTGGGGCTCGCCCTGCGTGAGCGCGGCGTGGCCGTCCGGCCCTTTCCGGGGCTGCCCCACGTCGGTGACGCGTTGCGCATCAGCGTCGGGCCGTGGCCGCTACTCGAGCGTTTTCTCGCCGCGTTCGATGCGGTAATGACGGCACGGAGGTCGGCGTGACGCACGTCGCGGAATCGCGCGCGCCGCTGCGGGTCACGGTGTTCGATTACGGCGCCGGCAATCTGCACTCGCTGGTGAAAGCCGTCGAAACGGTCGGGGCGGTGGTGCACGTGGAAACCGATCCGATACGCGCCGTGCGCGACACCGACGCCCTGATCCTGCCCGGCGTTGGGGCTTTCGCCCCGGCCGCCGAACGGCTCGCGCCCGGTCGGGAGGCGATGGGCGACGCGCTGTTGTCCGGATTGCCGGCGCTCGGCATCTGTCTGGGCATGCAGCTGCTGTTCGACGGCAGCGACGAGGGTCCGGGGCGTGGCATTGGCGTGCTGGAAGGCCGGGTGACCAAGCTACACGCTACCCAGATTCCCCAGATCGGCTGGAACCGTCTCGAAGCCATCACCGACCCATTGCTGGTGGCCTCGCACCTCGAGGTGGCGTACTACGCCAACAGCTTCGTCTGTCGTCCCACCGCCGACCATCTGCCGTTCGTGAGCGCGTGGAGCGAACATGATGGCGACCGCTTCCCCGCGTCCGTTCGACGCGGCAACATCATCGGCACGCAGTTCCATCCCGAAAAGTCGAGTGCCCCCGGCGTGGCGTTCGTGCGAGAATTTCTGCAGTTCGCCGCTTCCCTCAGGAGTGCGTCATGATCGCTGTACCCGCGGTGGATCTGCGTGGTGGCAAGTGTGTCCAGCTGGTTGGTGGAGACTACGACGACGAGCGCGTGCGCCTCGATGATCCGGCGGCCGTGGCCGCCGAGTGGGTGCGCATCGGCTTCACCCGCTTACACGTGGTCGACCTCGACGCCGCCACCGGGCGCGGGCACAATCACGAAGTGATCCGCGAGATTCTGCGCGACGCGACGGTGCCGATTCAGGTCGGTGGTGGTGTACGCGACGAAGCGCGTATCGAACGCCTGCTCGACGAAGGCGCGTCGTGGGTGGTGGTCGGCACGCGCGCCATCGAGGATGAAGCTTGGCGCCGTGAGATGGCGGAGCAGTTTCCCGGCCGCCTCATCATCGCGGCCGATGTGCGCGAGCGGAAAGTGGTGACGCGTGGCTGGGCCGAGACCTCCCAGATCGATGTCATCGATCTCGTGTCCGAGCTCGCGCAACTGCCCTTGGCCGGCGTGCTGGTCACGGCGGTGCATCGCGAGGGCCTGATGGCGGGCACCGATCTTCCGCTCATGGAGGATGTGGCCGACGCCAGCCAGTGGCCGGTGTTCGCCTCGGGTGGAGTGACGTCGTTGGATGATATGCGTGCGCTTGAACACCGTGGCCTGTCTGGTGCAGTGCTCGGGATGGCGCTTTACACGGGCGCGCTTGATGTGCGCCGTCTCGCAGAGGAGTTCGGCGCATGACCGTTGTGATTCGCGAATCGAAGGAAACCCAGATCCGACTGGCGATCACCGCCGGCACCGGTGTGGCCACGGTGTCCACCGGCGACAGCTTCCTCGATCACATGCTGGTGGCGTTCGCGCGCTACGCGGGCGTGGACCTGAGCGTGCAGGCCACCGGCGACATGCGCCATCATCTCATCGAGGACGTGGCCATCACGCTTGGTCAGGCGGTCGCGGCCTTCGCCCCCGCCGGCTGCGCGCGCTATGGCGAGCGCACGGTGCCGATGGACGATGCGCTGGTGCAGGTCGTGCTCGACATCGGCGGACGTCCGTACTACGAGGGCAAGCTGCCGTCGACTCTGTACGAGCACTTTCTGCGGTCGTTCGCCGATAACGCCAAGGCCACGCTGCACGTGCGCGTGATCCGCGGCGTCGACAAGCACCACATCATCGAGGCGGCCATCAAGGGGCTGGGCTTCGCGCTGCGCGAAGCGCTGGTGGAAACCGGTGCCGTGTTCAGTACGAAGGGCAGCGTGCGGCTCGAGATCACGGACTCGTGATCGCATGTTGACGCGACGGGTCATCGTGTGCCTCGATGTGAAGGGCGCACGGGTGGTGAAGGGTGTGCAGTTCGAAGGACTGCGCGACGTGGGCGATCCGGTGTCGCTCTCGGAGCGGTACGAGCACGAAGGCGCCGACGAAATCACCTTTCTCGATATCTCGGCGAGCGCCGAAGAGCGCGCCACGCTGCTCGATGTGGCGCGTCGCACCGCCGAACGGCTGTTCATTCCGCTCACGATCGGCGGTGGCGTGCGCACCGTCGACGACGTGGCGCGGGCGCTGCGTGCCGGCGCCGACAAGGTGTCAATGAACTCGGCCATCATGACTCGGCCCGCGTTGCTCACCGAGGCCGCCGAGCGGTTCGGTGCCCAGTGCGTGGTGGCGAGCATCGACGCCAAGCGCGACGCCAACGGGGTATACAAGGTGTGGGTGAAGGGCGGGCGTGAAGAAACGCCACTCGAGGCCGTGGCCTGGGCGCAGGAATGCGTGGCGCGGGGGGCCGGCGAGATTCTGCTCACGTCCATCGACCGCGACGGAGCGCGTACGGGTTACGACCTCACCATTACGCGCGCCGTGGCCAACGCCGTGCACGTGCCGGTGATCGCGTCAGGTGGCGCGGGGATTGCGCAGCACTTGGTGGATGGCATCGTGCAGGGCGGCGCCGACGCGGTATTGGTGGCGGGCATCCTGCACGATGGGGTGACCACGGTGCAGGCGCTCAAGCAGGTGATGCGCGAGGCGGGCCTTCCCGTGCGCGTCACGACCACCGGCGTCGCCGCATGACAAGTTCGCCTTCACCTTCGCGTTCGCGCGCCGAGAGCCCGGCGGTGCTGCTGCAGGCCGCGGCGGAAGTGGCGCAGTATGCAGCGGCGATCGCCATGCAGTGGTATCGCACCGATGTGCACGTCGAGATCAAGGGCGATGGATCGCCGGTCACGATTGCCGACCGCGAAGCCGAGCGCGCGGCCCGGGCGTGGCTGGCCAAGCGGTTTCCGCACGACGGCGTGTTCGGCGAGGAGCTCGACGACGAACGCGGGGATGCGCCGCGGCGCTGGATTCTCGATCCTATCGATGGCACGAAAGCGTTCGTCCGTGGCGTGCCGCTGTGGGGCACGCTCGTCGCCTGCTGCGAGGGCGATACCGTCATCGCCGGTGCGGCCTGTTATCCCGCCGTACAGGAAACCGTGGCCGCCGCGCTTGGTGAAGGCTGCTGGTGGAATGGATCGCGCGCCTCGGTGTCACGCGTGGCGCTGCTGCGCGATGCCACCACCTTGATCACCGACGACCGCTTTCTCGAGCGCCCGCATCGGCGCGCGAAGTGGCAGGCGTTGTCGTCGGACGCGGCGGTGGCACGCACGTGGGGCGACTGTTACGGCTATCTTTTGGTCGCCACCGGCCGCGCCGAGGCCATGATCGATGACATCGTCAATCCGTGGGACGCCGCCGCGATGTATCCGCTGATCACCGAGGCCGGCGGCCGATTTACCGACTGGCGCGGTCGTGATACCGCATTCGGCGGCGACGTAATCGCCACCAATGCCGCACTTGGCGACATCGTTCGGCCATATCTGATCGAGCCTCTTGATCCCGCTGCTGGAGTATCAGTATGAGTGACCCCGTGCGTGCCCTCGTGTTCGACATCGACCAACTCGATTTCACGAAGAGCGGTGGGCTCGTGACCGTCGTAACGCAAGATGCGACCACCGGTACCGTGCTAATGGTGGCGCATGCCGATCGCGAGGCGCTTGAGCACACGCTGCGTTCCGGCGAGATGCACTATCGGTCACGGTCACGCGGCTTGTGGCACAAGGGTGGCACGAGCGGCAACGTGCAGCGCGTCGTATCGCTCACCACCGACTGCGACGCCGACGCCGTCCTCGCGCGCGTGGTCCCGGCCGGTCCCGCGTGCCACAATGGAACGACCTCATGTTTTCGCGAGGAGGCATTGCACGCCGACGTGATCGCCACCCTCGACGCGACGATCACCTCGCGCATGCAACACACCGACGACTCGACCACGAGCTACACGCAACGACTGCTTGGCGACCGCAACCTTCGTTTGAAGAAACTCGGCGAGGAAGCGGTCGAGTTGGCGACCGCCTGCGTGGACGGCGACGTTGAACGAGCGACCGAAGAGACCGCAGATCTGCTCTATCACGCGCTGGTGGCCCTGCGCGCCGTGGGTGGCTCGCTGGATGGTGTTCGCGCCGTTCTTTCGTCGCGGGCAAAGTAGGCCGCACAGCCCATGGGGCGGTGACACGACGGGCATCCCCTACCACTTTCTGCTGAGTCCTCTATGCATCTTCACATGACGGCGGGCGTACGACGATTCGTGGCGCTGCTGCCCCTGTTGATCGCCAGCCGCGTCGCGCTCGCGCAGAGCGCCGAGCCGGTGGACCTGACTGCGATCGCCAGGATCCGCGCGGAAGCCTTCGAGCACTCGCAGGTGATGACCATGATGTCATGGCTCACCGATGTGCATGGTCCCCGTCTCACGGGCTCGCCGATCACACGGCGCGCCGCCGACTACACCGTGCGGCAGATGCAGTCGTGGGGGCTCAGCAACCCGCGCATCGAGCCGTGGGGCACCTTTGGCCGCGGCTGGGTGAATGAGAAGTTCTATGCGCAGGTTACGTCGCCGGTGCCGTTTGCGGTGATCGGCTACCCGCAGGCGTGGACGCCGGGCACCAACGGGCTCGTACAAAGCGAAATCGTGTACGTGCGCATCGACGGCGACGCCGACTTCGAGCAGTATCGCGGCAAATTGGCCGGCAAGGTGGTGATGCTGGCGCCAATGCGCGAGGTGGCTCCCCGCTTCGAACCGTTGGCGGCGCGTCGTAGCGAGGCGGATCTCGCCAAGCTCGAGGCCGCACCGATGCCGGCACCGGCCGCGATGGGTCCGCGCGCCTCCGCCGTGCGCACCGCCGCCGACAGTGCGGCCATGCGACAGCAGGACGCGATGCGCGCCACGCAGGGCACGGCCGTGCGGCGCATGGCGTTCATTGCCGATGAGAAGGTCGCTGCAGTGATCGAGCCGGGCCGTGGCGATGGCGGCACTGTGTTCACCAACAACGGACAGTCGCGCGACCCGAGAACGCCCTACGGAACGCCGCTGATCGTCGTCGCCATCGAGCACTACGGTCGCATGCTGCGCACGCTCGAGAAGGGCGTGCCCGTGGAGATGGAGCTCGACGTGCGCAATCGCTTCTACGACGATGATCTCACCTCGTTCAACATCATCGCCGAGATTCCGGGCACCGATCCGAAGCTCAAGGACGAAGTGGTGATGCTGGGCGCGCACTTCGATTCATGGCATGCCGGCACCGGCGCCACCGACAACGCCGCCGGTTCGGCCGCGATGCTAGAGGCAATGCGCGTACTCAAGGCGTCGGGACTCAAGCCCAAGCGCACGATTCGCCTGGCCCTCTGGACCGGCGAGGAACAGGGGTTGTTGGGCTCACGCGCCTATGTGCGGCAGCAATTCGGCGCGCGCGACTCGTTGACCGAGGCGGGCAAGAAGGTGTCGATGTACTTCAATCTCGACAACGGCACGGGTGCGATTCGCGGCGTGTTTCAGCAGGGCAACGCCGAGGCGGGGCCCATCTTCAAGGCCTGGATGAAGCCCTTCGAAGACAAGGGCGTGAAGGCCGCCACGCTGTCGAACACCGGCGGCACCGACCACCTCGCCTTCGATGGCATCGGCATTCCCGGCTTCCAGTTCATTCAGGACGAAGTGGAATACGGCACCCGCACGCACCACTCGAACATGGATACGTACGAGCGCGTGCAGGAAGCCGACATGAAGCTCAACGCCGCCGTGATCGCATCATTCGTGTATCATGCCGCGAATCGCCGCGCGCTGTTTCCGCGCAAGCCGGCCGCTATCGCACCGCGGTCATAAGCTCACCGCGACGTCATTTCGCGGTCACGCGCTGCAGCGTGCGATACAAGAACTCCGCCGCCCATCCCAGAGCGGGCACCGGCACCCGCTCATTGTCGCCGTGCATGCGCAGCTCGTCCACCATGGGCAAGGGCATCGGGAGAATGCCGTACGTGGGGATGCCCTTCGCGCGCAGGGCCGCCCCATCGGTCGCACCGGTGCTCATGAATGGAATGACGGTGGTGTTCGGCACCATCGCGGTGGCCGACAACTCCATAGCCTGATACAGCGCCGCCGACACCGGCGACACCGGCGGCGATGCCCGCGGTTCACCCGTAAGCGCAAAGGTCACCTGCGACTCCTTCCCCACGGTGTTGAAGGCCGACACCACGGCGCGCACGTCATCGTTCGGTAGCACGCGCACGTTGAAGGTGGCCGTGCCTTCACTGGGGATCACGTTCGAACGAATGCCACCGTTCATCAACGTGAGCGACTGACCCGTACGCAGCACCGCATTGTGCAGCGGCTCACGCGAGAGCAGCGCGGCCGCCGTCTCGATCTGCAGCGTCGAGGCCGTTGGTGACGACACGCGCAGCATGGCCGCCTTCATGACCGGATCCTTCTCAATTCGCGCCAGCCGGGCAAAGTAGAGTCGCGTGGTCTCATTGAGCTTCACCGGCGACTTCCACTCGTGCACGCGCGACACCGCGCGGGCCAGCGCCGCCAGCACGTTCTGCGGCAGCGGCACCGAGGCGTGTCCACTCGGCCCCTTCGCCGTAGCAACCACGTTGTAGGAAATCTTCTCGGTGGTCTGGATGTTCACCGACATCACCCGGCCATCGGACACCCGCACGCGCCCACCTTCATTGAGCGCGAACTCGGCATCCTTGATCAGGTCGAAATGCTTCTCGATCACGCGATCGATCCCGATTTCGTCGCCTCCCTCCTCGGCCGCCGTGGCCAGGAAGATGATGTCCCGATCGAGCGACGCGCGCTGCGTGGCCAGCTGCTGCATCGCGGCGGTCGCCGTGGCCAGCATGCCCTTATCGTCGATCGCACCGCGGCCGTACAGATATGACACGCCACCTTCCTCGCGGATCGTCGCCGTGAAGGCCGGCGTGGTCCACTTCGTCGTATCGGCGCCAACAACGTCCATGTGCCCCATGATGAGCACGGGTCGCTTGGTCGGGTTCACCGCGCGCAATCGCGCGATGAAGTTGGCGCGCCCGTTCCCGGCGTCGAGCACGTGACGCTCCACGCCGGGAATCCGCGCGAAGATCGCATCGAAGTAGCGCGCCGTGAGCATCTCGTTGCCCGGCGGGTTCTGCGTGTTGAGCGCGATGAGTTTCGTGAGATGCTCCAGCGAGGCGCGCTGCGCCAGGGCGCGATCGAACCCGGCCGGCGCGGCGGTGGTCACCACGTACGATGATGCTCCCTGCGCCCGCACGGTGTTCACCGGTGCGACGAGTGTGCCAAGTAACAGCGCCGCCACCGCACCAACCGGCACACCATCACGATGCCATGTGCGCATTACAGCTCCCATCCCTTTCGGTACACGCGCGTGAGATACTGATTCGCATCGGGCGCGTTGGTGAATGCCACCCGTTCGCTGTCGTAGTTCATCTTGCGCCCTTGCCCGGCGCGCAACGCCGCCATGCCAAGCAACATCGTTTCGGTCAGCGGCGACGCCTGCGAGAACGGAGAGCTGGACTGCGCTTCGCCCTTCGACGCCTGAATCCAGTTCTGCTCGTGCGACACCGTGATGCGCGGAATCGTGACGGGCACCTGCTCGGCCTTCTTGGCGATCGCTTCCGGGAAGATGCGCGGCTTGTTGCCGTACGTCTCGTAGAACATGATGCCCTTCTCGCCCACGAACACGCCACCGCCGCCATCACTGCCGGGATTGTTCATCGGCACCTCGTCGGGGAGCATCTCCGGGCGCGGCGGCATCAGGCCACCGTCGTACCAGTACAGCTTGAGCGCGTCACGCTTGCCCACCTTCGGGAAGTCGTACTGCACCATCGTGGCCATCGGGTACGTAGCCGGATTCTTCTCGCCACCGCCCCACGGCGTGGACGACGCCGCGATCGACGTGGGATGCGTGAGGCCGAGCGACGTGAACGGCTGATCGATCAAGTGCGCCCCCATGTCGCCGAGCGAGCCGACGCCGAAATCGAGCCAGCCACGCCAGGCGAACGGATGGTATGCCGGGTGATACGCGATCTCCGGTGCCGGGCCGAGGTACAGATCCCAGTTAAGTCCCGGCGGCATCGACGAATCGTTGGCGGCCATGGCGGCGCGCACCGCGTTGTCGACCGTGCCCATGTTCCACTGCGGGCGCGGATTCGGCGGCGCCGTGGGTGCCGGCGCGTTGGCGGCGCGTGGACGCGGAATGCCCTGCGCCCAGTAGCGCACCGGACGATCGGTCCACACGTGCACCTCGCGAATCTTTCCCAGCACACCAGACTGGATGATCTCCGTGATGCGGTGCGAGCCCTCCATCGAGTGGCCCTGATTGCCCATCTGCGTGGCCAATTTCGGATTGGCCAATGCCGCCCGCTGCAGCAGCCGGACTTCGTGCACCGAGTACGCGAGGGGCTTCTGCACGTACACATGCTTGCCGAGCGACATCGCGGCCAGCGCGATGGTAGCGTGCAGGTGATCGGGCGTGGCGATCAGCACCGCATCGATGTCCTTTTGCTTATCGAGCATCTCACGGAAATCCGTGTACTTCGTGGCGTTCTTGTAGGCCTCGCCGAGTTGCACGTCCTGCGACGTCGGCTCGCCCGTGCGGGGCGTGAGACGTCCGGTCAGTGACCGCTCCACATACGCAAAATCCACGTCGCACACCGCCACGATATTTTCGGTGAGCATCTGCGACATGTTGCTCATGCCCATGCCACCGATGCCCACGCAGGCGATGTTGAGCTTGGCGCTGGGCGCGCGATAGCCGGGGCCACCGAGCACGGCGCGCGGCACGATCATCGCGCCGAAGGCGAGCACGGCACTGTCGGACACGAAGTCACGACGGGAGGTGGGATTCGACATGGGAGGCGGTGGGGAGTCGTTCGAGGAGTACACCGAGATCGATCAGGTCGTCGCTGCTGGAATCATGATATATCCCTCGCGCCAGCTGCCGTCGAGACGGAACGGCGGCGCACCGGCCAATTGCACCCGTTGCGTGCGACCGGCCGCCCACCACGCACCGGCGATGCCACCGACGGCCGCCTGCAGCTGATCGTGGGTGCGCACCTGCTCGAGGGTGATGCCGGTGCGGGCCTGCAATCTGGCGCCGGCGTCCTGCACGTCGGCCACCGACGCGCGTCCTTTGGCCATCAGCGGCGACAGCCCCAGTGCCCGCCAGCCGGCGGTGGGAAAGCTCTCGGTCACGACGCGGGCGTGGGGGGCCGCCTCCGGATCTCCCGGCAGCGCCCAGTCGGTGGACCCCAGAAACGCCTCGAAGAGGGCAATCGAGAAGGTCGTGAAGCCGAGGTAGGTGCGCGGCTTTACGCCGTCGGGCGGAAGTCCGGTCTTGCCGGGCGCGCGCACCGCGCGCTCGCTGAGACGACAGTGCGGCGAGTCGGTGTGCGGCGAGCGCCAGCCCAACGGGCCGTCGATGCAGAGACAGCGCACGTCGTGTGCCTCGACCATCTCGCGCAGCCACATGGCCAGCGCCGTCACCGACGGGCGTCCGCTGAGCGGCACGTCGAACGCCCGCGCCGACAGCGACTCCTCAGGCCCGTTGCCGTCGCAGGTCACCAGTGCGACGCCAATGTCGCGGTAGTCCACGTAGGCGAGATCGATCGACAGCGCGACCCCGCGGTGGTGCACGGTGCGCCGCGAGGCCGTCAGAAGCGCAGCATCCGCGCCGGCGTCACCTTGGAGGGATCGCCAACATACGCCCACCGCACCTTGCTCATGTACGTGCGGGCGGCCTGCTGAATCTGCTCGGGCGTGACCGCGCGCAGCTCCTCCACGAACTGCGCCGCGCGACGGAAGTCGCCCTGATACAACTCGGCGCGCGCCAGCATGTTCGCCTGGTCGGCGTTCGTTTCGTTGTCGAGGAAGTACGTCACGATGAACTGCTGCACCAGCCGATCGAGTCCCTCGTCGGTGATGGTGCCTTCGCGCAGCGATGTGATCTGCTGCTGCATGATCGTGAGCACTTCATCGGGCTGCGTGGTCGTGACGTACAGCCCACCCAGCGAGAAGGCCCGTTCCACGAAGGGCGCATTCACGGAATATGCGAGATTGCGACGACCGCGCACCTCGGCAAACAGCCGGCCACTGAGCACCGCGCAGGCGAGCCGCAGCGCGGGATAGTCCTTGCTGGTGGCCTTCGGACCATGGAAGTAGCCCTGCAGGTAGTTCGTGGGCAACGTGCGCTGCTCCACCACATACGCGCTCGGCAATTCTGCCGGCGGATCGGGCAACGTCCACACATAGTTGCCCTTCGGCATCCGGCCCAGCGTTTCGCGCACCAGCTTCTCCACCTTCGTGCGCGAGACATTACCGACCACCACCAGCATCATGCGCGACGTCACGAACTGCGACGCGTGATACGACGTGAGCGCGGACGTGGTGATCGACGTCAACGACGGCTCGGTGCCCGTGGGCTCGAGCGCATAGGGATGGCCCGAGAACGCGATGCTGTCGGCGAGATAGTCGAGCAACGCGTCGGGGCTATCCTTGCGCTGACGCGTCGCGGTGACGAACTGCTCACGCACCAGCTCCACCTCGGCCGGATCGAGACGCGGGGCCATGACCCGATCGGCGAGAATCGCCCACGTGCTATCGAGGCCAGTGGTCGTGGCGCGCAAGCTGATCGTGGTCCAGTCGGAATTCGCGCCGACACCGATCGCGCTGCCCAACCGCGCCATCTTCGTGCGCAGCACATCGCGCGGATACTTCGCCGTACCGCGCTCGCTTGCCTCGAGCAGCAGCGTCTCGATGCCCTGAGTGCCCGCCGTCAGCTGACGCGTGCCCCCCAGCAGATACAGGTTAGCGGCGACCACGTTGTTGGCACTGACACGACGCAGAATCACGGGAATGCCCGCGACATCGAACTTCGACGTGAGCGTATCCGTCGGCGACGTGATCGCCGGCGACAGCTCCACTGGCTTACTCGGTGCCGCCTTCACCGGCGCCTTCACCACCGGCTTCTTCACCACCGGCTGCCCCGCCAGCATCCCCGCCGAGCACACCATCGCCGCCGCCCACACAACGCCGTACCCCATATACTGTTTGTTCACGGTCGCACCACCGGCCGCAGCGCTGGCGTGAGCAATTCCTTTTCCGTCAGGCCGATCACGCGGCGCGCGTCACTGGAGAGCAGCACGCTCGTCACGCGCGGCTTGCCCGCGATGTACGTGGTGGTGTATCGCAGAAGGTCGGTGATGCGCTGCTGGGCCATGGTGTCCGTGTAACCGATGAAGTAGTCGAGGTTGGAGACGCTCCACCAGAAGCCGATGGTGTGCGCGATTTCCGAGGCCTTCTCGATGCCGAACGCGCTCGATACGGTACGCTGGGCCTTGACCGACTCCAGTTCGCGCGTGGTCACGTAGGTGGGATCGGTGAAGCGCGCAATCTCGCGCTCCAAGGCAGCCATCGCCGCGCGATACTTGTCTGGTGTGGTTTGTCCGCTAATCGAAATTGGACCAGTCTGATTCAACGTGTAGTAGTTCACCCCGACACCCTGCCATAATCCGGTGTCGACGAGATTTTTCTGAAAAGTCGACCCTGGCGTATTGAGCACGTCGCTGAACACGTCGGCGGCGAACGTCGCGCCTGGATCCTTGCCGACGCTCGGCCCCTGCCACTGGATCAGCACCGCTACGGCGTTAATCGGCTCTTCGCTGATGTGCCCCTTGTTGCCGTCCAGCGCGGGGATGGGCGGGATGGGATCCGCCTTGAACGGATCCTCACCACGCGGCCAGGCGCCAAACACCTGCTCGGCCAGCACGAACACCTGCTCCGGATCGACATCGCCAGTCACGATGAGTGCGCTGTTGTTCGGCACGTAGTACTTGCGCTGAATCTCGCGCATCTGCGCCGGCGTCACATTCGCAATGACGGTGCGATCGCCGATCGTATTCTTGCGGCTGAACTGGCCGGGATAAAGCAGCTCCGTGGCCTTCTGCTGAAACGCGAAACCGGGCTGCGCCTCGTTGCGGTCGTACTCCCCGAGCACCACTTCCTTTTCGCGCTTCAATTCGTCGTCGCGGAACGTCGGGTTGATCAGTGCGCTGGCCAGAAAGCGCAGGCCGCCAGCCACGGAATCGGCGGGCAGCGAGAGGAAGTAGTTCACGCGCTCTTCCTGCGTCGTGCCGTTGAACACGGCGCCCAGTTCGGCGGCGCGATCGTTGAACGCCTCGGCGTCGGGCAGATCCCGGTTGGCCTTGAAGAACATGTGTTCATACATGTGCGCGAGGCCGGCGTACTCGGGGCTCTGCGTGAACGCGCCGTTCCGTACATCGATTTCCAGCGTCGCGATTGGCACGCCGTGGTTTTCCACCACGATCACTTCCATGCCGTTCGTGAGCACCGTGCGGCGCACCACCTTGGCCAGCTCAGCGCGGGACTGCGCCGGCAGCAGCTGCGGCGTGGCCGGGGGGATGGCCACCGCGAGCAGGGCGGCGGTGACGAGGTGCCGGAGGGACGGCCGGGCGCCGAAGGGTGCGGGCATGCGACGTCGGAAGAGGAAGGGGCGGGCGGTATCACCCGAACGATGGCGTACGAACCCGCTGCGGGGAATCTTTCAGCATGACTCCCACCCAGATTGCCGACGCCCTCGTCGCGGCATCCGTCGACGCCGTCGCGTCCACGCCGCTCGATCGCAGCCGACTGCAGCTCCGTGCACCGCTGGCTCCGTACACCACGTTCCGCATCGGCGGTCCGGCCGATGTGCTGCTCGAGGCACAGACAGCCGATGAACTGGCCACGGCGATCACGGCCGCGAAGCTGGCGGGCGTGCCGTGGTTCGTGCTGGGCTTGGGCGCCAACGTGCTGATCGGTGATCGCGGCATCCGGGGCCTCGTCATCCGGAATGCGGCGGCCGCCCACACGATCTCCCCCGAGGGGACGCTCTGGTCCGAGAGCGGCGCCGTGATGCAGGACCTGGTGCTCGACACCGTGCGCGCCGGCTGGTCGGGTCTCGAGCACTACATCGGCATTCCGAGCACGGTGGGTGGAGCCCTCTGGCAGAACCTGCACTTTCTGTCGCCGGCTCCCGAGCGCGACCGGACGATGTTCATCGCCGAGGTGTTCGAGTCGTGCGAGATCCTGGCCGTGGAGGGCGATCGTCGGGTGGTGGATGCCGGGTACATCAAGTTCGGCTATGACGACACGGTGTTTCACCATCGGCGTGACGTGGTGCTGAGCGCCACGTTCCAGCTCACGAAGGGTGATCCGGCCCGGCTACACCAGATCCTGCAGGAAAACCTCTCCTGGCGCGGATCTCGGCACCCCTGGCTCCAGGTCCATCCCAGCGCCGGCTCGATCTTCAAGAAGATCGAGGGCGTGGGTGCCGGTCGCCTGATCGATCAGTGCGGCCTCAAGGGCTTCCGGGTGGGCGACGCCCAGATCTCACACATCCACGCCAACATCCTGGTCAATCTCGGACACGCCACCGCGGCCGACGTGCGGGCACTGGTGGCGCATGCGCAGGCGGCTGTCAAAGAACGATTCGGCTACGAACTACAGCCCGAGGTCGGGTTTATCGGAGAGTTCTAGCGCCGTTCTCTGCGGTCCCTGCGCACTCTGCGCCTCCGCGTGATCTGTTCTCGACCGGTGTCCGTTGAACCGATCACGCAGAGAGGCAGAGGGCGCAGAGATCGCAGAGGAAACGATACATGGGAGAACTGTGTCGAAACGCACATGAGGGCTAGCACGTAGCCTTAAGGACACACCCTGCCCGCTCCCCCAGATCCCTCCCCGACGTGCTTCGTCGTTTCCTGTCGCTCGCTGCCCTGCTCTGCCTCGCCCTGTCGGCGACCGTGTCGCCTGCCGCCGCCCAGCAGGTTGATGTGATCCGCGGCCAAATCACCGGCACCGAGAACGAGCCGCTCGTTAATGTGGCGGTGGTGGTCACGTCGATTTCCGGCAACGTCAATCGCACGGCCCGCACCGATCGCTCCGGTCGTTTTACCGTCACGTTCCCCGGCGGCGACGGCGACTACCTGGTCACCGTGACCGCGCTCGGCTACGGCGTGAAGCGGTTTGAACTGAAGCGCGGTGCCGACGAAGACATTCTCATTGCCGACGCCAAGCTGTCGAGGGTCGGCGCCGTGCTCGACGCGGTGAAG